>CAYTRL010000172.1:0-11865 GCA_964439795.1 uncultured Thermodesulfobacteriota bacterium | reverse complement strand
CCCGGAAATATCCCTTCATGACACTGGGGCCCCTGTACCAGAGTTCCCCCACTTGCCCCTCGGACGATTCCTCGCCCTGGTCGTTGACGATCTTTGCCTCGAGACCCTGCAGCAGGGTCCCCACGGATCGTTCCTTCACCGATTCCGGATCGGCATCCACTTTCATCGTGGTCACGGGTGCCATCTCGGTCTGGCCGAAGCCGTCCACGATGAGGGCGTTGGGGAAAAACGAAAGGATCTCCCGCTTGGAGTTCGCCGGCATGACGGCGGCGCCTGTGAGGGCCACGCGAAGGGCCCCGAGGGTTCTCGGACGTTCCCGCAGCGCCTTCAGGCAGCGTTTCCACATGGTGGGAACCAGGAGCAACCAGGCGATCGACTCCTGTTCCAGTGTACTCAGGAGTTCCTCCGGAGAGAAATCCGGCCGTGGCGGCAGGTAGATGCTCCCTTTCTGGTAGAGCCAGAACGTGATCCAGAAGGAATAACTGGCCAGATGAAACAAGGGCGGCACCAGGGCGATGTGCTGCAGTTCTTCCTGCGCGGGCTTGCGGAAGCTGTCCAGGGTCATGCGAAGCCTTTGCAGGGCGGGCCCCTCCGTGTGCAGTCCTCCGGACAGGAAGAGGCGTGCCAAGCGGGGAATAACGGCCAGTTTGCCCCGCCAGGTGTGTGCGTAGTAACTCATCTCGATGAACTGCCGGAAGTCGTCCCCCATCCGGATCCGGATATGGAAGTCGTGCGACGGGGGAGCGCCGACGAAGATCTTCGGTTTCCCTTCCCGGAGGGTCACCGTCAGCGGGGGCATGGTGATCCCCTCCTCCCCCTGCACCTCCATGAGCACCACCGGGGGACGTTCGCTCCTGGCACGGAGCACCGGGGCCACGGGTACGGTGAAGTCGGCAAACAGGCCCAGAACCTTCCGCTCCATCTCGGAGCGGGCGTATTCCGGTCGATCCAGTTCTGTGACGGGTGGCAGCAGGTGGACGAGAAAAGAAAAGATCGCTTCCTGGTTGGAACGAAAATTATTGTAGCTGAGCATGACGCCTTTGGGCCGGCCCGTGGTGCCTCCGGTATAGATGATCACCGCCACATCTTCCGGTGTCACGTCCACCCGGGGGTACCGGCCGTCGGCCTGCCGCATCACATCTTCGTACGAAAGGACGCCCGCCGGGAGGGAGGAACCCCCGAAGCAGATCCAGGTGGACACGCGCGGAAGCTTCTCCCGGATGGCGGCCACAAGGGGAAGCGCGTTGTGATGAAACAGAAAGCACGATGCTTCACAGTTTTCCAGCACGTACCGGAGTTCATCCGCCACGTACCGGAAGTTGACCGGTACCGGGATCGCCCCCAGGGTCTGGATCGCCAGGTTGGTCTCGATGAATTCGGGCTGGTTGTAGAACAAAAAGGCGCACGTGTCGCCGTGCTTCACCCCCAGGCGGTGCAACGCAGAAGCCACCCGGTCGGTGCGCGCATTCATCTCTTTCCAGGAGATCCGGTGATCGCCCCAGACAATCGCGATCCGGTCGCCGGGAAGATAGGTTGCTTTGACCTCCAACGCGTCTTTCAGAGGTGAAATCGCCATGAACCCGGTGCCTCCCTCATCCCCGGAACGGTGGGTCGATGCCTTTGCCTGGGAGGATCAAAACATGAGTATGCGCGGATGTCAATCAACCGTTTCCGGGCTGGGGAGGATCACCCGGGAGGCGCCCACGGGGAAACGAGCCTCGGGCGCAGGGAACGGAAAGGGAGCGTGAGGCAACCTGTGGAATGCACGGGGAACGGCGCCGCGGGACCGATCGTGCACGGCGGCCGGTCCCGCGGGAATGGGGGTTCAACCGGACGCGTCGGTGAACTTGATGGCCACCCCGGACAGGGAGTTTCTCCGGGTCTTGTGCTTGATGGGGACACCGGTGGCATAGGACCCGCCGTACCACCCGTAATACGGGGCGTAGTACCCCCACGGCTGGTACACCGGGGCGTACCGCACGCTGTTGTCGTAATAGTGTTCCGGGTCGGAGAACAGAATGGCGTCCGCGCCAAGTTCCGCAGCCTTTTCACGGATCTTTCGCTGCAGGGTCGCATTTTTTTTCTTGCTGTCGGCGATGGTGATCTGGGCGAGCCGGATATGGGACCGGGTCGGTTTGTTATCCAGGATCTCAACATCGGCGCCGGAGCGCTTCGACGGAAAGGTGTCGCTTGTGAAACGCACCACATCCACAGAGGCGCAGGACGAAGCAGTCAGCAGGACAAGAAGCAGAAAGAGTTTCATCCTGGGGCCGACGAGCAGAGTGGGGGTATGACCGGGCATAGAATCCTCCTCGTCTCACTTCAGGGCTTCTTGGACCATCTTCAACCCCAGCTTCATCCGCTTCCGCTCCTGTTTATCCAGCTTGGAATCGATCGCCTCGAGCTGTCCCATCAACTGTTTCCGGTGTTGCATGAATTCTTCGAGCAGTTGCTGTTTTTTCTCCGGGTGTGCCTGTGCATCTTGCAGTTTCTGCTTTGCAAAGCGGCAGTGGTCCAGCAGCAGGGAGAGGAGTTCCACACGAAGGTTCATTCCGGCCAGGTCCGTTGCGTTGATCTCTACCAGCAGGGGATCTTCGGGTATCGGGAGTTCCTGCAGTCCGGCGATCTGCTTCTTCAGCCCCTGAATGTATCCGGTGAGCATCTGGATATTCTTTTCCTGCATCTCCACGGCGGCGTTCGGCGGGGACGCCACCTGGATTTCCTTGCCCATGGATCCGGCACAACCGCTTGCCAGAACCGCCCAGGTGCAAAGGACCAGAAGGTTCCGAAGGTGCTTCATCTCTTCTCCTTTCTTTCCCGGCGACCCCTCAAAGGGCGAAGCCGGGAAAACGAAGTGTCTGTTTTGAAAATGTTCTTCGCGTCTCTATCCAAACGGTTCCAGGGCGCGAGAACCGCTATCCTGAAAGCCCCAGGGATCCCCTCACGAACAGGGGTTCAGGCTGCAGATGGGGGGATATCCTAACGGGAGGATGCCGACTGGACAGATGGTCAAGAAGTATAGGGAAGGCAATCCTTGTCTGTCAAACGCCCGAACCGAAATCTTCCGGCGTGCAGACTCGAGTGGCGGCAAGCAGCAAACAACGGGGTCCTCGGGCAGGAACGGGAAAGGAGGGAGACGATTGACAATCTGCAATCCGCCCATTAAGATCTTTCTAGCCATCCATACTGAGAGGAGAATCGTAGCGATGTCAACACGTTACATCAAGGCCGCGGTCATTGTTCTCTTCCTGCTCATCGTGTACGGGTGCAGCGGAACCCAGGATTCGACCCGGGAGCAGGCCCCCGAACCTTTACCGCTTCGGGTCGGCATTTCGCCGGATTATCCGCCTCTTATTTTCATGATCGACGGGAAGGTCACCGGATTGGAGTCGGATCTGGCTCAACGGGTGGCCCGCTCTCTTCAGAGGCCGCTGACGTTCGTCCCCATGAAATTTGAGAACCTTATCCCCGGCCTTCTGGAGGGAAAGATCGACATCATCATGTCCGGCATGACGGTCACTCCGCCCCGGACCATGCAGGTCGACTTCACGGATACGTATTTCCGCGGGGGACTCCTTGCCTGCATGCGTTCGGACGAACAAAAGATGTACACGTCCCTGGAGCAAATCCGCAACACCCCGGGCAACGTGGGCGTGATTCCGGGCACCAGCGCAGACGCCTACGTGACCCGGCATTTCCCAACGGCAAGAAAGGTTGCCGTCGCCAAGGCGGAACATGCTGCCATGGAACTCAAGACAAAAAAGATCGACCTGTTCGTTGCCGACGGACCGGCGGTCGTATGGCTTGTTTCCAGGAACGAGGCGGACCTGGCGGGTTTTTGGAAGCCGCTGATCAGGGAAAACTTTGCGTGGGGCGTGCTCCGGGGAAACAGCGAACTGCTGACGGCGGTCAATGCCCTCCTGGCGCGATGGAAAAAAGACGGGACCTTGCGATCGGTTCTTCTCTCCTGGCTCCCTTACCTGGACCGGATCCAATAGCGAGAGCCTCTACCCGGCTTCGATGCTCGTCTTGCCCGTCTCCTCCCTTTTGTCATCCTTTTATACAGGCCGGGCCCCGTTCAACTGATCCGCTATTCTGATACACGGGGTCCTCCTCTGCCTGGATTTCAAACGGCTCTATCCCTCCCGTGAAGGGGCCCATTACATTTTTTTAAATAATATTTCGTTTCATTTTAAAGAAGTTCTGAAACACGACTTTGATTTTTTGCATCCATAGAATATAATAAATAACAACATTTAATTTTTGTCCTCCAACTCATGGGAAGAAGCCTACAGGATGGAATCGACTTCGAACGTGATGCCGTTGGTGTCACCGGATCAGGACTCCTTCCAATTTACTTCGAGCCCGGCGGGAGCCGGTGAGGCTTTTCTCGTGGCTAACGTGCTGCCGAACCGTTATTCGCGTGGCACGGTGGAAAACATCTACGAGAAGATCGCATCGGTGTTGTCGGATACGGGCATGGAGATCGTTCACGAAAGGATCTTCGGGAGTCTGTCCGTCTCCGGTGAAGTGCTGGATGCACGGAAATCGGTCCAGCGGGAAGGAGGGTTCTTCCTCAACGCTGCCCCGACCTACATTGAGGGGCATCCTCCCTGGGGGGAAGGGATGGCTGGCATGATTGTTCACGCCGTCAGCCGGATCCCACAATCCGAAATCTGGACCATCCGCAATGGAGAAACCCCCTGCGGAAGAGGATGGAAGCGGAACGACGCCACCTTTTTGCTTCTGCAGAACATCCACGGCCTTGAAAAAGGTCCCGAGACCATCAACACCCCACCCATCCAGACCTGGCGCATGATCGAGCGTGCGGAACGGATCCTGGACGGGCAGGGGGCCTCCTACCGGGATGTGGCACGGACCTGGTTCTATCTTTCGCGCATCCTCGACTGGTACGACGATTTCAACCGTGTGCGCAGCGACAAGTATCGATCGTTCGAACTCATGCCCGGCCCGGGCAAGGAAGAGATCCTGCTGCCCGCCAGCACCGGCATCAGCGGCGACAACATTCACGGCGCCGCGGCCGTCCTGGACCTCCTGGCTGTGATCAAGGGAGAGGACACCGATCTCACCGTCCGGCAGTTGACCAACACACGGCAGAAAGACGCGGTACGCTACGGGTCCGCCTTCTCGCGCGGGGCACTCATCCTCTCCCCCAACTTCTCCTCGGTCCAGGTGTCCGGAACGGCGGCCATCGATGAACAGGGAAAGAGCCTGTACCCGGATGATATCCGCTCCCAGATTGATTGCACCCTGGATACAATCGAAGCCCTCCTGGAACCGGTCGACGCAGGACTTGAGGACATTTCGGCCGCCTCGGTTTTCGTCAAGAATTCCGAAGACGCCGCCGTGTTTCAGGACCGGGTGGCCCGCCTGGGAATCGATCCGTTCCCGGGGGTTACGGTGGTGGCTGACATCTGCCGCAGCGAGCTTCTTTTTGAAATCGATGCGGAAGTGGTCTACAATTCTCCCGCAATCTAACAGGCCGTACAGGGGTGTCCCTCCGGCTTCGTACCGCTTCCTTCTTTCATCCCCACCGGTCTTCCTGATGTTCCCACGGGTAAGGTGTCCACGGGCTTCAGGAAAAGGAACCCGTCCGTGAACCGGCAAAACAGAAGGACACTGTGGATCCTGGTTTTGGTCTGCATGGTGATCTCCGCGGGGGGATGCGAACCGGACAGGCGTCCTCCCGAACAAACACCGGTCGTTGAACCGGACACGGGGAGCGAACGACATCCCGCCGGGAAAGGGCAACCCGAACCCTCCCCCGGATACACCGGATCCTCGAAATGCAAGACCTGCCACGAACCGTTCTATGCTCTCTGGGCTTCTTCCCACCACGGACTTGCCATGCAGCCGTACACCCCTGCGCTGGCCCGCGAATCGATCCTCCCCCAGGAACAGGAGATATCCATCGGCGACTACCGGTACCTGGCCGAAACCGGTCCCGAACAGGGATGGGTACGGGAACGGGGCCCGGAAGGGGAAAAGAGATACCCCATGGTCCATGTCCTGGGGGGGAAGAACGTCTACTACTTTCTCACCCCCTTGGAAAAAGGCCGGTACCAGACCCTGCCCGTGGCGTTCGACGTCCGGAAACGGGAGTGGTTCGACACGGCAGGAAGCGGGGTGCGACATTTTCCCGGAGACGATGAAGACCGTCCCGTGAGCTGGAAGGAGTGGCATTACACATTCAACACCGCCTGCTACGGGTGTCATGTGAGCCAGCTATCCACCAATTACGACCCGAACACCGACACCTACCGGACGGTATGGGCCGAACCTGGCATCAACTGCGAGGCCTGCCACGGCCCCGGAGAGGACCACATCCGGACCTGCCGGGATGCATCCCCCGGCAAGATCCCGGAGGATCTGAAAACCCGGGTCATCACTCAAAAACACGGCTACAAAACACACCAGGTAAACGCCGCCTGCGCACCGTGCCATACAAAAGGGACGCCCCTGACCGGCACCTATGTCCTGGGAGAAGACTATTTCGACCACTACGACCTGGTGGCCCTGGAACACCCGGATTTTTATCCGGACGGCCGCGACCTGGGGGAAAACTACACCTACACGCTTTGGCGGTTGAACCCCTGCGCCATGTCCGGACGCCTGGACTGCATCCACTGCCACACCTCCAGCGGCCGGTTCCGTCAGAAGGAGCATCCGAACCGGGCGTGCCTCCCCTGTCACGCAGCCCGTGTAGAGCAGGCCCCGGCCCACACCCACCATCCGGAGGGAACTCCCGGCAACCGATGCATTTCCTGCCACATGCCCATCACGGAATTCGCCCGAATGCGCCGCAGCGACCACTCCATGCTGCCGCCCACCCCCGCCGCGACCCTGGCCTTCCAGTCCCCGAACGCCTGCAACCTCTGTCACAGGGACCGGGATGCTGCCTGGGCCGACAGGCAGGTACGCATGTGGCACGAACATGACTACCAGGGAACGGTGCTGGAACGTGCGGGGTTGATCGATGCCGCTCGAAAACAGGAATGGCAGCGACTGCCGGAGATGCTCTCTTATCTGGAGCGGGAGGAGCGGGAGGAGATCTATGCCGTTTCCCTGATCCGCTTGATGCGTTCCTGCAATGATGCGTCGTTGTTTCCCGTTCTGCGCACATTGCTGAACGATCCCTCCCCTCTGGTGCGTGCCGGTGCGGCCTCCGCCCTGGCCGGTTTGCCCACGTCCGAAAACGTTCGGGCGCTGTTGTCGGCCGTTGAAGATCCGGTCCGTCTGGTCCGGGTGCACGCGGCCATGGCCCTGACAAGCATTCCAGGGTTCCCGGCGGATACACCGGCAGGGTCCCCCCTGGAACAGGCACTCACCGAATACCTGGATTCACTGACATCCCGCCCGGATCACTGGGTGTCGCAGTACAACCTGGGAAACTACCACATGAACCGTGGCGCTTATGGCCCGGCTCTGGCCGCCTTCGAGAAAGCGGCATCCTTCGAGCCGCACAGCCCATTGCCCCGGGTCAACGGGGCCATGGTCCACGCACGTTTGGGGGACAATTTCCAGGCGGAGACCTGGCTGAACCGCGCCCTGGCCTCCGACCCGGAAAATGCGGCCGCCCATTACAACCTGGGCCTGCTCCTGGCCGAAAAGGGAGACAGGAACGGTGCGGAGACCCGTTTGCGTTCCGCCGTCCGGTTCGATCCCCGCTTGGCCGAGGCACGCTACAACCTGGGCATTCTTCTGGCCGGGGATCGGCCGGAGGAGTCCCTGCAGATGATGGAAGCGGCCTACGGACTCCAGCCGAACCCAAAGATCGGTTACAGCCTGGCCTACTACCGCCGGCAGCAGGGAGATCTTGCCGGCGCAGAAACGGTTCTACAGCGCCTCATGGCCCGCTGGCCCACCCACGTTCAGGCCGCACTGCTTCTGGGCGATCTCTACGAAAAACAGGGAAAATGGAGAGAGGCCCGACAGGTGTTACGCCGGTGCCTGGGACAGGAAGGTCTCGGCCGGGAGGAGCAAATCCTGCTGCAACGCAGTCTGTCTGCGCTGAACCCACCGCCGCCCTAACGCCCCATCCGGGGACACGGGCATTCTTTAAAAGCCCGTCAGGATCCGGCTTTGGCCGGTATGAGCACAAACCGGGGGTTTTAAAGGGCCTGTGAGAGGGCGCTTAGCGTTCTCCGGAGGAGGCGGTTTCCAGGAACTCCCGGACCAGATCGGCAACGACCCGTGCCCCACGGCCGTTCAAGTGGACATAGTCCACCAGGTAGTGAAACCCGTTGGCCCGGGAGATGGAATCCAGGCTCATGCGGAAGATCTTTTTCTGGAAAAGAGCCTTGTAGACCACATACCGCCAGCGTTCGTAGGGAAGGCGGGGCGAGCTTGGATTCTCCCGCAGCCGTTCCATCAGGGTCTCGTTCAGCGGCAGGTACCCTGTGCCGGTCTGGTCAGCCACCTCCCGCACGATACGGCTGTATTCCACCGCCTGCTGCACCGAGCGATGGGCCAGGTCCTCGCCGATGGGGGGGAGGGAGATCAGTGCGATCCTTGCATCCGTTTCAGATTGCAGGCGGGCGGTGATCTTCAGCAGGTTCTCCCGGAACCACTCCGGGCCGGGGTGCCGGGGAAGGTTCATGCGTTTCATGGCGCGTTGCGCGTTCGCCTCGGCCAGCGCTGCGTTGGCGTCGTTGGTACCCACCAGGATGATGATCTGATCCGGCCGCTGAGCGATCACCTCGTCCGTCCGCTGCAGCACATTGTAGGCAAGCTCCCGGTTGACCCCCATGTTGATGAATTCGAACCCGTCCATGGTCCGGTCGAGCATGTCCAGATAGCTTCCCGCCAGACGACCGTAGGTGTTGCTGTCTCCGAGACAAACCACACGTGATTTCTTCATGAAGTTCCTGCCCTCCGGGGATGCCCCAGGGTGCGGGCAATTCACTCACCGATGATCTTGATCAGGACCCGCTTTTTTCGTCGTCCGTCGAACTCCCCGTAAAAGATCTGCTCCCAGGTCCCAAAGTCGAGTTTTCCCTCGGTCACGGCAACAACCGTTTCCCGTCCCATGATCTGGCGCTTCATATGTGCATCCGCGTTGTCCTCCCCCACGTTGTGCCGGTACCCGGAAACGGGTTCATGGGGGGCCAGCTTTTCCAGCCAGACCCGGTAGTCGTGATGAAGCCCCGACTCGTCATCGTTGATGAACACCGAGGCCGTGATGTGCATGGCGTTCACGAGAACAAGGCCCTCCCGGATACCGCTCTCCTGCAGGGCCTCTTCCACACGGGGAGTGATGTTGATCAGTCCCACGCGGGCCGGGACTTGGAACCAGATCTCTTTTCGAAAGGATTTCACGATCCGCCTCCTGCCCTCAGTTCACGTAGGGGGGCTTGTCGTCATCTCGGTTTCCATCGATGACCTTGAATTTTTTCTTGAGACGTTTGAGCTTTCTCTCGAGCTGCCATCTGCGGAGCTGACGGTAGTGTCCCCATCCGCGAAGATACAGGTACCCGATGACGAGACCGCTCAGATGCGCCAGGTGGCTGATGCCGCTCCCGGGCTGGGTTAGGGTGGCGTAGAAGGCCAGGGCCCCGATGATCAGAACAAAGTGCTTTGCCTTGATCGGAAGCACGAACCAGAACAGGATCTTCCGATCTGGAAAAAGAAGCCCGTAAGCGAGCAGGATACCGTACAGGGCCCCGGATGCCCCGATGGTGGGCACCGGGAGAAAGGGCGGGGTCGGCGGGGCGGGGGAGAGCAGGGCGATACAGAAACCGGCTCCCACGCCGCACGCCAGGTAATATTTCAGGAATAACCTACGTCCCCAGATCCGTTCCAGTTCACACCCGAACATCCAGAGAACCAGGAGGTTGAAGCCGAGATGAAGCAGGCCGGCATGCAGGAACAGGTAGGTGAGCGGCTGCCAGAGCCAGAACCGGTGCGTGACGAAGTAGGGAACCACCCCCAGAAGCGGTTCCAGCTGGATGCCCAGGACCCGGTGAAAGAGGGCCTGCAGGAAAAACACGGCGGTCGTCAGGATGAGCAGGAGCTTGACCGTGGGCGTCAGCGGTCCGCCGAAGGAGAAGGAGACACGGTACGGTTGGTTCCGATCATTTTGCATGGATTCGTATTTCTCAGTTCGGAGCGATCACAATGGAGATCTGGTCCCGGGGAATATTGAAGGTCCGGCTCACCAGGTCCTGCATCAGGTTCCGGGCCGCTTCCTCGGACCCTTTCCCGGCGGCCCATTTGGCAAACCCGTCGCTGTCCAGCAGGATGGTGACGCTCACCTTCTCCTCGGCCTGGACCTGTTGTTCAAAACCGGGATCGAAAAAGTTCACATCGATGTGTGTAACCACCGTATTTCGCCCGATGGGCGTGGTGAGCCGCTGTACGAGTTCCCCGATCTTCCGGTCGTAGTCCTCCTCCTTCATGCGAACAAAGGCGTTCTTCTTGCGGATCAGTTCCGGGGTAAGGGATCGGTCCAGGATCTCCATCCGCTTGAGGCCCACGTCGCGATCTTCGGGGTTGACATCCAGGATCATGCGGGACCTGGTTTCCTGTCCCGCGGCGCTCGCGAGATGGATCGGCACCGGCAGATCCGAAGAAAACGAAGCAGCGCCGAAAATCAGGATCCCCGCAAGAAGGAGCCCTGCGCGGGTCTCCGCAGAGCGTCTGCAGAGAGGCCGAGTTGCTCGGCGTCTCAAGGGGCAGGGAAACGACCCGTGATCGGCCCGTGACAACAGAGGTATTTCTGTTCGATCCATGGTTTCATGCCCTCCCGGGGGTGTGTTCCCCCACATCCCAGAATGCCAGTTTCGCATGGAAAGATGCAACACCTTGTTTTCTTTTACGATCCCGCCGGTACGGCAGTCAGCGGTGGGTTGTGGCGATCAGGGCGGATCCGAGTCCGGGCCCTGGGAAGGTCCTCCCCCGGTCGTTTGGGTCCCCGTCTTCCGGGGGGATGTATCCCGGGCCTCCTCCGCCTGAATCTCCTCCATCATGTCCAGGACCATGGGCCGAAGCACCTCATGGATCCGGTCACGAATCGGCCCGTCCATGGACTCTTCGATCTTCTGCTCGATCTTCCGGGTGATCCACCCGTCCAGCCCCTCCTCAATCCGCTGGATGTTGGTGAACAGGATGTCGTGGATCCGCCTGCGGATAAAGAAGAAGTAGACCCCGAGGGTGATCACCATTCCCGCCACCAGGTCCATCACGTAGTGCTGTTTGATCAGGACCGTGGACGCAGCGATCAGCACCGTCAGCAGGGTGGCGAAAATACCCCGGATCCGGTGGACCTCCAGGATGGTCAGAGAGGCCATCAGGGACATGGCCACATGCATGCTTGGAAAGCAGTTCCAGGAGTTGTCCGCGCTGTACACGATGCTCAGGGCGAAGGTGGAAAACGAATCCACGACCAGGTCCGGTCGCCGGTCGAACGAGACGGGGATCACGAGATAGCATACATAGCAGATGCACATGACCAGAATGTACGAAAAGGAAAACAGGCGGAAGAACTGCCGGTTCCGGATGAACAGGAACGGCAGGACGAAAAGGGGATAGATGCAGAGATATGCCCAGACGAAGACGGGCATGAACGGAATCTTATCTTCCCACGCCAGGGTGGGGATCGGGTACGAGACGCCCCCCTCCGTGATCCTGGCGATGGCCAGGTAGCCCGCTGCCCACACCACGAACATCAGCAGGGCGAGCACCGGTTGCTCGTTTTTTTTCAGAAAACCGTTCAAGACGGGTCCGTCTCCCTCATGGATCGGTTTTCATCCGCCGGTCCCGGAGCACCTCCCGGCCGATACTCACGGCCACGGTAAGGCACGGAACAACGACCGTAACGTACAGGCTGTTGTACTGATACCGCAT
>CAYTRL010000171.1:0-11875 GCA_964439795.1 uncultured Thermodesulfobacteriota bacterium | reverse complement strand
CTGGTAGCCGGTCAGGACAGGCGTCGCTCCCTGTTCGTCTCCACACCCAGCGAAAAACAGGGCCAGGAACAGGATGGGGAACATCCCCCCGCAGGTCCGAAAAACATTGGAGATCATCGGCTTCATTGTTTAGGTCTCCAGGTGACAGGAATGTTTTCGCTTCCCCCATTCCATCGGCAAGCCGGATTTCCTTCTTTAATTCGCAGGGGACATGCACCTTGAAGTGAGAGTTGAAAACAACCCCGAAGGCATCTTTCCTTCCGTGTTGTCCCTCATGAAAACCCGTCGATGAGCACCTATCTGTTTTATTCTCCACAAGTGAAAAACCCGCATGAAAAATGACCCGATGCCAGCTTTTCTGTTGAATATTCCCCCCCGTATTCTCTGAAGAAATAACAAAAAAGAATGAGATTGACAGGATTTGTAAAATAGTGTTAATTGTGAACAACTTTCGTTGTTTCTTAGAGGAAGTAGAGCGGTCTTATCACCCTGCCGGCAGATTTCCGGCAAAGCCGTGACCGACAAAAAGGGGGGAATTAAAACCATGCACGCTACTTACGCGCATCCACCTGGAAGAACGGCGGTTTTCAAACCGGTTTTGAAAATCACCCTTCTCACGCTCATGGGCCTGGGTCTGATCGGTTCAGGGCTTGGCCTCACCCCGGCCTATGCTATCCAGTTCGACAAGGGGGGAATCAGTGGATCGATCGACACGACGGTCACGGCTGCCACGTCGCTCAGGATGGCGTATCCTTCCGCGGAACTGATCGGGTTCACGAACGGGGGACGTCAATCCTCCATCAACACGGATAACGGCAACCAGAATTTCGACTTCGGGGATCCCGTTGCCGGCGGAATCAAGGTCACGCACGAGTTGGACGTGACTTGGAAAAACTACGGGTTTTTCGGTCGGATGTACTACTTCTACGACTGGGTGCTCATGAACACCGATGGGTATCGCTATCCGCTCTCTACGCCTGCCGAGAGATATTCCGGAAGCAATATCAAGCTGCTGGACGCCTACCTGACCGCGGATTTCGAACCCTTCGGCCGCCCCCTCACCATCCGCGTGGGGAACCAGGTGCTGAGCTGGGGGGAGAGCACGTTCATCCAGTTCGGGATCAACACGATCAACCCGGTGGATGTTTCCAAGCTGCGCGCGGCGGGTGCCGAACTCCGGGACGCCCTGCTGCCGCTCCCTATGATCAGCCTGAACGCCGGCATCACGGAGAACCTTTCCGTGGAGGCCTTCTATCAGTTCTACTGGCAACAGACCGAGATCGAGCCCACCAGCACCTTCTTCTCCTCCAACGACTATGCCGGCCCCGGCGGGAAATACATCTTTCTGTCCAAGGGTCTTCCTCCCGACAGCGACCGCCCTCCGACACCTGTGGGGGCGAAACCCCCCACGGGCGACGTGCTCCTCCGGACCAACGACAACAAGCCGGGCGACATGGGACAGGGGGGCATTGCACTGCGCTACTTCTCCCCGGAGTTGAACGACACCGAGTTCGGCCTCTATTTCATCAACTATCACAGCCGCATGCCGTTGTTCAGCGGCAGGACCGGGGTCGCCCCTCCCTCCGCCCCTGAGGATCCCTCGAGCATCGCGGAGTGGCTGGACCACACGGACCTGCTCGGCTACGGGCTGCTTTATGGCGACTACGCAAGTTCGGCCGGGTTTATCCGGGATTATCCGAAAAACATCCACATGGTCGGAGCCAGCTTCAGCACCGATTTCCCCACCTGGGGCCTGGCCATCCAGGGTGAGATCAGCTACCGACCCAACGTCCCGATCCAGGTCGACGACGTGGAGCTCCTGGAGTCCGCCATGGCCCCGCTGGACCCCTACATCTACGCACTGAAAACGGTGGAAGCCATGCTCGAAGGCCATCCCCCGCCCACCAAGGGACCGATCTTCGGAAGAAGCCAGCTGGGGCCACAGGAGTTCGACTCGTATGTTCAGGGCTGGAAACGAAAGCAGATTCTCCAGCCTCAGGTCACCCTGACGAAGATGTTCGGACCCATGCTCGGCTTCATCGACCAGATGGTGGTTCTGGGCGAGGTAGGCGCCATGTGGGTCATCGACATGGAGAGCAAGAGCGAGCTCCGCTACGAGGGGCCGGGCACCTTCACCAGCGCCGACCCCTGGTTCACGGAAGTGCACGCCCAGGCAGCCACCACCGTGGACGGATTCGCCGACCCGTTCTCCTGGGGCTACCGCCTGATAGCACGGGCGGACATCCTCAACGCCATCGGCCCGGTGACCCTGCAGCCCCTGCTGGCCTTTTCCCACGACGTGAACGGGACCTCCCCCTCCCCCACCGTCTCCTTTCTGGAAGGCCGCATGGCGGGAACGGTGGCGATAACGGCCAGCTACCTGAACCGGTACAGGCTCAAAATCTCGTACACCAACTACTTCAGCACCCGCGGCACAAAGAACAAATACACCAAGGACGTGATTCAGTCGAACTACCGGGCCGGAAACCTCGACGATAGTCTCGATGCCCTGCCCACGGATCTGACCCTGTACGCCGACAATGACAACAACCTGATCAACGACCGCGATTACATCTCCATCGCCTTCAGCTATTCCTTCTGATGAATAATTTTTTTGAAACATTGATCGGAAACGGGAGAACGAAAAAATGAAAACACGCCTCATGCTCGTCACAGTCTGTACCTTCGCTTTGCTCCTTGGCGGCATCGCTGCCGATGCCAAGGTGTCCCAGGAAGAGGCGGCCAAGCTGGGCAAGGAGCTGACCCCCATGGGGGCGATCCAAGCCGGCAACAAGGAGGGGACCATCCCCGCCTGGGAAGGCGGCATCAAGACGCCCCCGGCCAACTACAAGCCGGGCACACATCACCCGGACCCCTACCCGGACGACAAGGTCCTTTTCAAGATCACGGCCCAGAACGTGGACAAGTACGCGGACAAGCTCTCCCCGGGCCAGGTGGCCATGCTGAAGCGGTACCCGGACACATGGTGGATGAACGTCTACCCCACGCGGCGCAGCTCCTCGTACCCGGACCGGATCTACAAGGCGGCCATTGAAAACGCCGTCATGGCCGAACTGATCGAGGGGGGTAACGGGGTCAAGAAGGCGCATGAAGCCATCCCGTTCCCGATCCCCAAGGAGGGTGTCGAGGCGGTCTGGAACCATCTCATGCGCTTCCGGGGTGAGACCCTTGTACAGGAGTTCGGGCAGGTGGCGCCCACCGCCGGCGGAGCGTACAACATCGTGATGGTGGACATCAAGGTCATGTTCCCTTACGCCGAACCGGGGGCCACCATCGAAAGCATCGACAACCGGGCGATTTTCTTCCTGCAGGACGTGAAATCACCGCCCCGCCTGGCCGGCCAGCTCCTGCTGGCCCACGACACGGTGAACCAGGTCAAGGAGCCGCGCAAGGCGTGGACCTACAACCCGGGGCAGCGGCGCGTGCGCCGTGCGCCCAACGTGGCTTACGACAACCCGGGCACGGCCTCGGACGGCCAGCGGACCTCGGACCAGCTGGACATGTTCAACGGCGCCCCGGACCGGTACACCTGGGAGCTCAAGGGCAAGAAGGAGATGTACGTCCCCTACAACAGCTACAAGCTCCACAGCGACTCCCTGAAATACAAGGACATCGTGCAGGCGGGGCACGTCAACCCGGACGTCCTCCGGTACGAACTCCACCGGGTGTGGGTGGTGGACGCCAAGTTGAGGGAGGGGACCAGCCACATCTACGGCCGGCGGGTATTCTTCATCGACGAGGACAGCTGGACGATCCTCGTGGCGGACCACTACGACAAACGGGGCACCATGTGGCGCCTGGGCGAGTCATACACGATCAACTTCTATGAAAACCCCCTCACCTTCGGCACCGTGGATGCCGTCTACGACCTTCAGAACGGCCGGTACGTCATTGTGGGGGTCGACAACGAGGGCAAGGTGGATGACTTCTCCCAGAAGCTGTCCGTCGAGGAATTCAAACCCGCCTCCCTGCGGCGGAAGGGCCGGCGTTAGCAGGCGCCCCCCCGAACGCCGGGGACCGGAATCCGGGGGGGGGCCGCCCACAACCGAACGGTTCGTAGACACACAGGGCTATTCAACGATGCCGAAAAGAAAAGCTTTCGCCTTTCCCGGGTCGGTTCCGGCGCTTCCCTTCCTCGTCGTGTCCTGCCTGATGGTGTTCCTTCTGCTCCCTTTTTCCTTTTCCGCGACCGCGGAACCCGTCGCTTCCGCTGACAAGGTACAGGAGTTCTCGGACCCGGCCCGGCTCGCCTCCCGCTCACTCCTCCTGGACGCCGTGTCCGACGGCAACCGTATCATCGCGGTGGGGGACCGGGGCCACGTCCTGGTCTCGGATGACGGGGGCGACCTGTGGACCCAGGTCCCGGTGCCCACCCGAAGCATGCTCACCGCGGTGGCCATGCCGGACAGCAAGAACGTGTGGGCGGTGGGCCACGATGCCATCATCCTGCACAGCGCCGACGGGGGACGCACCTGGGTCCGCCAGTATTATGCGCCGGACCTGGAAAGCCCCCTCTTCGACGTCTGGTTCGAAAACGACAAACACGGGTTAGCGGTGGGCGCTTACGGTCTCGTTCTGCAAACCCTCGACGGCGGCAGGACCTGGGACCGCCTCTATCCGGATGAAGAGGAAAACCACTGGAACGGCATCGCGATGGGATCCGACGGCACCCTGTACGTGGCGGCGGAGTTCGGGCTGGTGTTCCGTTCCTTGGACGGGGGGAAAACGTGGGAAGCGATTCGCACCCCTTACGAGGGATCGTTCTTCGGCCTGATACCCCTGCCGGACGGCACCCTGATCGTGTTCGGACTTCGGGGCAACATCTACAAGTCCGGGGACCGGGGGGAAACCTGGACAAAGGTCCCCACCGGTACCACGGCCTCCCTCTTCGGGGGCACCCTCATTCCGGATGGAACCGTGGTCCTCGCGGGCCGGAGCGGAACGGTCCTGGTGAGCCGGGACAACGCCGGGAGCTTTCAGGTCTGGAACCGGCCGGACCGGCAGGGGCTCTCCGCCGTACTGCACCTGGGCCGGGATGAGGTTCTCCTCCTCGGTGATGATGGCATCAACCGGGACAAGGACCTGCTGAACAAAGGGTCCAATCCCTCTACCGGAAGGTCAGACGGATCATGAAACAGCCACGAGTCGTTCCAGCCATCGAGAGCTTTGTGTTCGCGCACCGCAAGCTGGTGCTGGCTTTCTTCATCCTCGGGACCCTCTTCCTTGGATACCAGATGGCCCAGCTCAAGGTCGATGCCGGCTTCGAAAAGCTCCTCCCGATGAAGCATCCGTTCATGAAGACATTTGTCCAGTACAAAGAAGATTTCGGCGGCGCCAACCGCCTGCTCATCTCCGTCCGCGCCAAAGACGGGAACATGTTCACCCCGGAATTCTTCAACACGATGAAGGATGTCACGGACGAGGTGTTCTTCCTGCCCGGGGTCAACCGGAGTTCCGTGCAGTCCATCTTCACGCCCAACACGCGCTTCATCGAGATCGTGGAGGGGGGGTTTGCCGGGGGGAATGTGATCCCGGCCGAATTCCAGCCCACACCGGAGGGACTGGCGGAGGTGCGGGAGAACATCCTCAAGGCCGGCATCGTGGGACGGCTGGTGTCCAACGATTTTTCCTCGGCCATGGTCAGCGCACGGCTGATCGAGATCGACCCCGCCACGGGCGGGAAACTCGACTACCTCAAGGTGGCGGATCAGTTGGAGGAGAAGCTCCGCGACAAGTTCCAGTCAGATAAGGTGGACATCCACATCATCGGCTTTGCCAAGATCATCGGTGACATCGCCAGCGGGGCCACCGGTGTGGTGGCGTTCTTCGGTGTGGCTCTTCTGATCACCTACTTCCTGGTCTATCTCTTCACCCATTCCCAGCGGCTCACCCTCCTGGCCCTTCTCTGCTCGGTGATCGCGGTCCTCTGGGACCTGGGGCTTCTTCACCTGCTCGGCTTCGGCATCGATCCCATGTCGATCCTGGTGCCGTTCCTGGTCTTTGCCATCGGCGTTTCTCACGGGGTGCAGATGGTCAACGGGGTGTCCGCCGAGATCCAGCAGGGGGCGGACGGCCTCACTGCCGCCCGGGCCTCCTTCCGCAACCTCATGATCCCGGGCGGCGTGGCCCTTCTCACCGATACCATCGGCTTCCTGACCATCCTGTTCATCGACATCCGGATGATCCAGGAACTGGCCCTCACGGCCAGTCTCGGTGTGCTTGTGATCATCCTTACCAACCTGTTCCTCCTCCCGGTCCTGCTCTCCTACATGAAGTTCAAGCCAGGCTACCGGGAACGCCTTACCCACGGTGCGCAGCGCCGTGAAAAGATCTGGGCTATGCTTGCCCGCGTAACGGATAGGAAGAAAGCGCTGGCGGTCATCGCCGTGGCCCTGATGCTGCTTGCCATCGGTGTGTACGAGGCACCCAAGATGCAGATCGGGGACATGCACGCCGGGGTTCCCGAGCTTCGCCCGGACTCCCGCTACAACCAGGATGCCGCCAACATCACGGACAACTACTCCATCGGTGTGGACATCCTCACCGCCATCGTGGAAACCGTTCCCGACGGCTGCATTGAACACGATGTCATGTCCGCCATCGACCGTTTCCAGTGGACCATGTCCAACGTCCCCGGGGTCCAGTCCACCATCTCCATGGTCCAGGTGGCCAAGATCATCAACTCGGGGTGGAACGAGGGCAACCCGAAGTGGCGCATCCTGCCCCGCAACTCCCAGGTCATGGTCCAAGCGGTCACCCCCATCGAGACCTCCACCGGGCTTCTGAACCGTGACTGCAGCGTCATGCCGGTCATGATGTTCACCGAGGACCACAAGGCGGAAACCATCAATAGGATCGTAGCCTCCGTACAGAACTTCGCAAAGAAGAACGACTCCGACCGTCACCGGTTCCGTCTCGCCACCGGAAACGTGGGGATCATGGCGGCAACCAACGAGGTGGTGGAGGCGACCCAGTTCCGTATCCTGATCTGGGTCTACCTGGCGGTCATCACCCTCTGCCTGCTCACCTTCCGTTCCCTGCGCGTCACCCTGTGCATCATCCTACCCCTCAGCCTGGTCTCCATCCTCTGCTACGGCCTTATGGGCCTGCTGGGAATCGGCCTCAAGGTCTCCACGCTGCCCGTGGCCGCCCTGGGCGTGGGTGTGGGCGTGGATTACGGGATCTACATCTTCAACCGCATGATGCGCTCCATGCGGGAGGGCAAGGACCTGCACCAGAGCTACCTGGAAACCCTGCGCGGGACCGGCAGCGCGGTGCTCGTCACCGGCCTGACGCTGGCCATCGGCGTGAGCACCTGGGTCTTTTCCGCCCTGAAGTTCCAGGCGGACATGGGCCTCCTTCTCTCCTTCATGTTCCTGGCCAACATGCTGGGGTCCCTGCTCCTGCTTCCGTCCATCGCCTTCTTCCTGTTCCCGGAGAAACGCAAGACCCCCTGAGTGAAAGAAGAACCCCGGAAAAAACAGAAGCGGCAGGTTTTAGGAAGCCCCGCCTTCGGGGCCCATCATCTCCTGAAGCAGGGGCAGGAAGAGCACGTACAGGGAATCCTTCATCCACTGACGGTACCGCGGGCCGACCGGGTCCATGCCCAGCACCTGCGCCTGGCACGACGGGGCTCCCACGAACGAGATGATGAGGGTGTGGAAACAGAGGATGTACCGGTCCAACTCTTCCCGTGAGGACTGAAGGTTCAGGGTCTCCCGGAACGTTTCCCGGATACGGTCCATGTGCATCAGGATGAACCGGTACCCTGGGATCTCCTCCAGTCGCCCGATCTGTGCGATGTTCAGCAGGATGAGCTGGAGCTGTTCCGGGTTCTTCAGGCAGTAATCCAGCAACCGGTCCAGGTACAGGGAGAGTCCTTCCTGGGGCTGGTGGAGGGGGAGGCCCTGAAAACAGGCGAGATGCGCCCGACCGAACTCCTCGTACATCTCACCGGCCAGGGTTTCGAACAACATCTCCTTGGAACCGAAGTGATAATGGATCAGGGGATGATCCACGCCGGCTTCCCGGGCGATCATGCGGGTGGTGGCCGCTTTGAAGGCGTGCAGGGAAAAGACCTTCTTTGCGGCATCCAGAATCCTCTGCCTCGTGTTTCCGTCTCCGGATCCCGTGGCCCGTCGCGGACTGTTTTTTCCCTGGTTGGCGGGTTTCTTCGGTCTGCCCGGCTTTTTCCGTTCCATGGGAAAGGATTATAGGAGTCCCCCCCGGTTCAATGCAAGTTCACGGGGAGTAGCCCCCTCATATTAATAATCTATGCTGCATGGAGTCCTGCGAACAAGAAGTGCCCGTATGCAAGGCGGACGAAGGTACGGGTCGCAAGACTGTACTAAGGACGTCGCAGCGATACGGATCAAGTCCAACGCAGCAGACGGGTGCTTATCGTTCGCAGGATCAGGTGTCGCCCCCCTCGGACTCTAAAATCTTCTCCAGATCCAGTCGAACTTTCTTGGCCTGCCACTCCGGGATGAGGAACACGTAACCGCTCTGCGATGACGTCGCTAAATATTTGCCATCCTCTTTGCCGTACAGGGAAAACTCATAATCCCCCGCTCCTTTCAGGGTCACGGTGAACGCGGGCGGGCCCAGGTCCTCCCGTGTCCGATCCGGCGGATACCCGGCGCATTTCAGGTTGGCAAGGGTGCGGACGAGCGCCTCGACCTCCTGTTTCTTGACGGGCTTTCCGTCTTCCGTCAGCCACACGTCCTCCCTGTTCGCGGCTCCCGGAGGGCTTTGCTCACTGGACACCCCCCCCTGCTCCGCCTCTCCGGAGGTGACGTTTTTCACAATGAGGAGATGTTTCCCTCCTTCCGCCAGGAACAGCTCGTTGATGTCCTCGTCGATCTTCATTACCTGTTTGTCGCGAAGCTTGTCGGCGTCCTTGTCAAACCGGGTGCGGAGATTTTCCCTTGCGTGATAGATCCGGTCATCCCCTTCCAGCTTCACAAAGGTATGCCGCCCGGTGGGGGCCGCCTTTCCGATGAACACCCGGCGCACCGTGCGATCCCCGTCAAACGCCTCCACGTCGATCCGCCGCTCCGGATCCAACTCGTATATCGGGTCGTTGCCCGCCTCCGACGCCACGGCGGTAACCGTGAGTTCGCCCAAAAGGTCCAGCATCCCCTCGATTTGGGACGTTTCCGCCGGATAGTCGACGGGGCGGATTACCCAGCGGTCCCCGTCCCGAACCAGGGACACGTCGGTGCCTTCCCCGCGGCGGATCTCCACCCGTGATATCTCCCTGGTCTCCACAGCGGGCATCTCAGGGAGCGTGTACTGTCTCCGGTCCGTCTTCTTCAGGGCGATGTAAATCGACAGCGCCGCGATCAGAAAAACGAGCACCACGTATTCTTTTTTCACCTTCATGCGCCTGCCCCCCTTTCCGCCGCGTTGAAACGGTTTTGAATCTTTCGCTTGCGTGACATGCGCCGGAACCAGACCAGGATGCCCGCAGCCACCACGAAAACCGGCAGGCCGGCGATGTTGAAGGTTTTGATCACGGTCCGGGTTCCCGGCTTGATTTCTTCCAGGGGGTTGAACCGCTGGGTCTTGCACCGCATCAGGGCCCGGGCCTCCCGGCCGTTGAACAGGTCGATCACGTTCAGGACGAACTGTGCGTTGGGCCCCTTCCCGTCCGGGTCGATGATGTTGTCCTTGAGAATCTCCGAGGTGCCGGCCAGGAACAGCCTGCCCGGCTTGCCCTTCTTCACGGTTCCCCCGGTGCTTTCGATGCCGGGGACGTCACCGTCCGGTTCGGCGCCGGACGCATCCCCGGACCCTTCCTCCGGTTTTTCGGGGATGGGTTTGTCCGCGAAATAACTGGGGAAACGCCCCTCCAGTGCATAGGCCAGCGCCCGGCTTTCCCGTTTTCCGTCCGGACCGGGTGGCTGCATGAACATGGGGTTCAGGTCGATCCGCCCTTTCATCTCCCAGGACCGATCCGAGGAGGAAACCAGACAGGAGGGGGTCAGGGACTGCTCTTCGATCCTGGTCTCGTTCACCCCAACGGGAGACGCCTTGAGCATGATCAACCCTTTGATGTTCTGCAGGACATCCAGTTCCTGGTTGATCCCTTCTTTTTCGATGATGGGTGCAAAGTAGATCGGTCGCTCTCCCCCGCCGAACGGCTGGGGAATCCGTTGCTTGAAACAGTTCTCGTCCAGGACATAAGCGTTCTCCAGCACGAGCCCGTAATGGCCCAGCAGGTCTTCCAGACCGGTATTTACCGGAATGTACATCGGTCCCTGCTGTCCGGGCATCATCCGCTGGTTCGGACTCCGGGGCATGATCTCGTCGAAGGCATCCAGAAACAGGATTACGTTTCGACCTTTCATCAGAAACTGATCGATCTGATAGAGCTCATACTCGCTGAATTTTTCCCGGGGCCCCGCGATGATCAGAGAGGAAAGTCCCTCCGGTATCGGGTCCTTTTTCAGGTCCACCTTGCGCATGCTGTACGATTCTCCGACCAGCTTGTTCAGATTACCCAGGTCTCCCTTCTTCTCCTGCCCCGGCATGGTGAATCCGCTCCCCGGGTCCGGGCAGCCGTGGGAGACCAGGTACCCGATCTCCTCGTTGATCTGGATCACGTTCTCCACCGCCGCCCGGAGCGCCTTCTCGATCCTTTCCCTGTCCATAAGCTGGTACCGGGTACCGAAGATCGGGATCCGGACCACCTGGATCAGACGGATGTCCTCGGTTTCATCGCCGTACCGGACCACCAGACCGGCGTATCCCTTTCCGGCGGGGATCTGCTTTCCTCCGCGATCCATGAAGGCATCCCAGTGCAGCTTGAGCACACGGTCCTTCTCGGCTTCCCTGGCGTCATCCGGGTCCCTCGTTGGATCCAGGTAGCGAAACGCGAGCTTTCCGTAGTTCTCCACGTTAAGCTCTTCCACCAGGGATTCGATCCTGTCCGGCAGTTCCGGCAGTCCGGACAGGTTCATATAGGGGCCCACGACCTCTAGGGACGAGGAGAGGAACAGGAGCACCTCGACCTCTTCCGTGAGGTTCAGGAGGGCGCTGATCTTGTTGTTCAGCTTCCGGATGCTTCCCGTGATCGTGTATTCCAGGCCGTCGGTGGAGGTGATGGTGGGGATTTTTTCCACGGCATTGCCCTGGATCAGGACCATCCCCATGTACGCCTTCTGGAACTTGACCTGGTCCTGGTCGATGTTCTGGATCTGAACAGGGAAGATCCCGTAGTTCCTCGCGATCTCCCGGTTCCGGTCCGATTCTTCCCGGTCATCGTCGGAGATGTCGTAAAACTCGAAGTTGAAGTACCGGTTGCCCGCCACGGCGTACTCGTCCAGGAGATCACGCAGGTACCGCTCCAGGTTGTTGTAGGGGGCGGGCAGGTTCTCCGAGAAAAACACCTTGATGGTAAGCGGGTCGGAAAGGGAGGAGACCACCTCCCGGCTTTCTTCGGACAGGGAGTACACCCGGTTCTCGGTGAGATCCACACGAAAAAACAGGGTGGCGCCCGCCACGTTGATCAGAACCACCACGGTCACATACATCAGAAATTTCAGATAGGTTCCGCCGATTTTTCTTCCTTGAGTCATTTCGTGCTCCTCACTTCTTTTCCTGGAGGACCAGGCTGGTCGCGTACAACATGACAAAGCAAACGCTCAGAAAGTACAGGATGTCCCGGGAATCCAGGATCCCGCGCGCAATGTTCTGAAAGTGGAAATCGGCCCCCAGGAACTGCAACACGCCCAGAAACGACTTGGGCAGGAAGAAAAGCATCTTGTCCAGGAGGGTCAGCGCAAAGCATATGGCCATGCCGATGATAAAGGCGATGATCTGGTTCCGGGTCATCGCCTTTATCATCGGC
>CAYTRL010000170.1:0-11997 GCA_964439795.1 uncultured Thermodesulfobacteriota bacterium | reverse complement strand
CCCTATGCCTTCACATCCCCCAACGGCGCGGGCGACGGAAGCGGGAGCGGGACCTTCAACAGCCTCAAAGAGAAGATGCCCTACCTCGGGGAACTGGGCATCACGGCCGTGTGGCTGGCAGGGTTTTCTCCAAGCACGGATCACTTCTTCAACATCCGCTCCGTTTACGCGGTGGTGCGGCCGGATGAACTGGACCCCGCACTCGGCACCGCGCAAGAGTTTCGCCGGATGGTCCGGGAGGCCCACCGGTACGGCATCCGCGTCTTCCTCGACATCATCTCGCACGGGGTGGTGAACGAGAGCCCCTTGATCGTCGAGCATCCGGACTGGTTCACGGGAGTGAAGCTGCCATGGCTGATGACGGATTACGCGCATGACAACGAGGCATTCAGGGAATGGTGGATCGATGTCTGGGTTCGGTACGCAGTGGATTATGGTGTTGACGGGTTTCGAATCGACCTGGGCATCCGGAACGGATACGACACGTGGGACCGGATCGTAGAGAGGTGCGCCCTGCAGGGAAAAGAGATCGCTGTCTTCACCGAGCTTGGCCGCTACCACTTCGGGCAGCACGACCGGTTCCATTTCGTGAACGATGTGGCCGGGTCCTTTGCTCCCTTTCCGCAGTACCTCTGCCACCAGATCAGCTCCCATGACCACGGCTACATGGCCCCGCCCGGCAATTACTACAGGGTCAGGGGAAGCCGGTTCCTGATCGGGTATGACGGGATCTTCGGGACAGACATCCTGCTCTTCATGTCGGGGGAGGAATTCAATGCGGACCAGGTGAGCCTGCCGAACCTGGAGCAGGGCCTCTTCGGCGGGTGCGGGCCCGGCGGGTGGCTGTACGGGTCATGGGTCCAGTGGGATCAACTCGAGGACCCGGAAAAGTCGGGCATGCTCCGGGACGTGAAGAAGATGCTCGAGATCCGAAAAAACAACGCAGACATGATCCACGCCGACCGTTCGTCCACGCACATCGTGAAGATCCCCCACACACCGCACATCCGGTCCGTTCCCTACGCGCGATTCCTCCCCGGCGAGAAGGCGATCATCGTGGCAGGGAACAGCTCGGATGCCGACGTGACGTACACGCTGGAGATCCCCCTGGCAGAAATGGGGTTGACCGGAAGACCCTGTTACCTCGTGACCGATCTTTTTGAGGACCGCGTGGAGGTCTTGCTGGAGGAGGACCTGAACCGCTACCGCCTGACGGTTCCGGCTGACTACACTGAAGGGGGAGGCATCCGGGCCGTCAAGATCGAGCCGAATGCAAGGAGATGCCGCCCATGATCGTGGACTCTCACACCCACATGGAAGCCCCCATCCACGGTGTAACGCTCAATCTACGCAGGAAGCGGTTCACCTGGCTGCTCATGAGGGGTTTCGAGCTCCTGGGGTTCAGAAATCCGCTCTGGAAGAGAAAGCCCCCGGAATGGGCCCGCATTCTCATCGCCATGGAAGGACAGCTTCGCGTTTCCATGGGATGCAAGGAGAACCTCCTCTATTACATGGATCGGAACGGCATCCACAGGAGCGTTGTATACCCTGTGGCACCCTTCTCCGGGGCCACGGACTACCTCGAGCAGTGCAGTGGCGAGGAGCGCCTCATCCCATTTACCTGCGCGCATCCCACATGGGAATGGGAGAGAGAGCTTCACCGGGCCATGCAGGGGGGCTGCAAGGGCCTGAAGATTCACCCCATCCTGCAACGCATCCCTCCGGAGGATCCCTTCTACTTCCATCTACTGGAGGCCTTTGCCCAGTACGGGAAGCCGGTTGTGGCCCACACCGGCGAATTCAGCTACTACATCACGGACGATGGTTGTTCCTGTTACGGGGACTCCCGCCGTTTCGAGAAGCTCATCGCCGCCTTCCCGCAGGTCCCTTTCATCATGGGGCACATGGGCCTGTATTCGCCGGACAGGGCCATGGACCTGGCCCGCCGCTACGAGAATGTTTACCTGGAGACATCCTTCCAGCCCTTGAGGGTTGTGCGGAAGGCCATTCAGACGGCGGGCAGGGAGAGGGTGTTCTTTGGCAGCGACTGGCCGGAAAGCAACCAGAAGGTTGCCCTGTCCATTGCCCGCAAGGCGGCCGGGAAGGACAGGGAACTGCTCGAACGATTGACCGGCGCGAACATCCTTGCCTTACTTTGCATCTAACCACCGAATGAGTCTGATACGGTCCTGACGTACGGTTGTGAGCCGGAACGAAACACAATAGAATGATATTCTTGGCTGAAGCGCAACAGGATTCTCAAGAAGCGGAGTCGAAGAGGAACAAGGGTTGAAGAAAGGGATCTACGTCAGGCTTCTCGCCTTCATGCTCGTCCTGGGATGTTCGTCTTTCGTGATGGCCCAGGAATATGCACCGAATCAGGTCATCGTCAAGCTCAAACCCGGCGCGTCACCGGCCGTTCTCGCCAATGTTGCGGCACCGGGGGCCATGCATTCCGCTCCGGTCTCCAGGAGTGCAGGGGGTGCCAGGCTCATAACACTCAATGAAGGGGTGGCCGTCACCAGCGCGGTTGCCCTGCTCTCTGCGAACCCGGACATCGAGTACGCGGAGCCGAACTGGCTTGTGTACGCCACCGCCGTCCCCAACGATCCCCTGGAACCCGTTCAGTGGGCGTGGGAGAAGATACAGGCCTATGAGGCCTGGGACCTGGAAACCGGTGATGCGTCCGTTGTCGTCAGCATGATCGATTCGGGCATCGACACGGACCACGAAGACCTGGCAGGCAACCTGTGGACCAACGCACTCGAGGCCGGCGGAACAACCGGGGTGGATGACGACGGAAACGGCTACGTGGACGACATCCACGGATGGAACACGATCGACGACAATGGAAACCTGGAGGACGACTTCGGCCACGGCACGCACGTGGCGGGAACCATCGGCGCGGTCACCAACAACCTCACGGGCGTGGCAGGCACCAACTGGACCTCCTCCCTCCTCCCCTGCAGGTTCATGACCTCCCCCGGCATCGGGACGCTCTATAACGGGATCGAGTGTTTCGATTACATCATCGCCACCAGGGACAACCCTGCCAGCAACGCAGACGTCCGTATCGCCAGCAACTCATGGGCCACCGGCCTCTATTCCAAGACCCTTAAGAACGCCATCCAGTCCCTTGTGGATGAGGGCATCCTCTGGGTGAGCGCCACTGCAAACGAAGGAAGCGATCTGGATTGCCTTCCCTTCGGTGCCGCCCCCTATCCTTCGGGTTATGACATTGACGGCATCATCGCGGTGACCAACACGACCAGCACGGACGAACTGGAGACCAGCGCGAACTACGGAGCCTCCGTTGTGGACATCGGAGCACCCGGAACATGGATCCGGAGTACATTTCTTCACAGCACTTACATGACCCTGACCGGCACGAGCATGGCCGCCCCGCACGTGGCAGGGGTTGCGGCCCTTGTTCTGGCCCGCAACCCTTCCATCAGCATGACCGGGCTTCGAGAGGCGATCCTCTGCACGGGCGACCCGATCCCGGCCCTGTATGGAAAGACGCGAACCGGTATGCGACTCAATGCCCTGGGGGCCGTCAACGCGGCCTTGAGCGGCGCCACCTGCAACGACCGCGACAGCGACGGGACACCCGACTATGCCGACAACTGTCCGTATGACGCGAACGATCAAACCGACTCGGACGGGAACGGGGTGGGAGATGAGTGTGAGCCCATCGACTGCGGCGGAGGCTGTTGATGTTTCCGTTGAGGAAAGACCCTGACACGCTCCCGTCGGTTCATCGTGACGGGTATCGTTTCAGGGGTAGATGATCTCATCGATCCCGTCAACCGGCGGGGCGCCCCCTCCTGCATACAACCAGAGCAACGAGCGCTGTGAAACCCATCAGGAAAAGCAGCGCCCCGGCTCCAGGCACCGAGGACGAGCCCATGGGTACGGATGAACAACCCGGTTCCGAACAGGGTTCATCACTGTCGCAAGGGTCGCCGATTCCATCCGCGTCGGTGTCGGTCTGGTCCGGGTTGTCCACGTCCGGGCAGTTGTCCTCTCCGGTGGGGATCGCATCTCCGTCGGTATCGGGCCGGAGCCCATTGATGGCGTTGGCAACATTGAGCCGGCCATAAGTGAACGTTCTCCCCGCCAGGCCGTCCAGTCGATCGACACCCGCCAGGATTCGGCCCTTTATGTCGAGATGCGTTTCGGAAGGGTACGTGTCCATGAGCAGCGCAGCCGCTCCGGCCACATGCGGTGTGGCCATGGAGGTGCCGCTCAGTGTCCCATAGGTGTTGTTGCCCTTCAGGCTCATGATGTGGTGCCCCGGTGCACCAAGATCCACTGTGGTGCGGCCGTAATTCGAATATCCGCCGGCAAAGGCGTCGTCCTTTGCCGTGGATGCAACACTGATCACATTGGGCACATCAAAGCTCGCCGGGTACTCCGGCACACAGTCCGTGCTCTCCGAATCATTGCCAGCAGCCGCAACGAACAGAACGCCCGCTTCATGTGATTGAACCACGGCATCCAGAAGCCCCTGGGTGTAGTCTTCACCTCCCCACGAATTGTTCAGCACACCCACCGGCTCGCCGCGAGCCTTCATGTTCAGCGCATAGTCGATGCAATCGATGGCGTCGAAGTCGGTGCCGCTTCCCTGGGAGTTGAGGAATTTGAGCGCCATGAGACGAACCTCCCAGTTGACGCCCACGATGCCGATGCCGTTGTTCCCCACAGCCCCCACAGATCCGGCCACATGTGTTCCGTGCCATACCGGCGAGCTGTCGTCTATGGGGTCGCCGGACCCTGTGATACAGTTTTTACCATAGACGTCGTCGATCACCCCGTTCGAATCGTCATCGATCCCGTTTCCGGGAACCTCCTGAGTATTGACCCACATGTTGCCTGCGATGTCTTCGTGCGTGTAGTCGATGCCCACGTCCACAATACCCACAATCACGTTTCCTGAACCGGTGTTCACGTCCCATGCATCAAAGGCGCTAATTCGCTCCATGTCCCACAACGGCCAGGAAGAGCCGCCACCCGGGTCGTTCGGAACCAGGTTGGTGTGATAGATGAAGTTGGGTTGCGCATACGCAAGCCCGGCTGTTCCTGAAAGGGTTTCGGCGGTCTTCTCCACATCGCCATCCTTGTCAATACGAACCAGGGCTACGCTGCCGCCGGCTGTGGTCCTGACGATGCTCCCGCCCAGATCCCGAATCGCTGCTTCGGTGTCTGCCCGGTTCTCCCCCAACCCGACGACAAGCTCACCCGGCATGAATTCACGGGCCGAAACGGAAGGGTTGATCCCGACAACCAGGCTTAGGATTGCAGCAATCAGGAAGCTCCTTTTCATGATCATTCGAATTCTCCTTCGAAGTTTGCTCATGGCTTCGGGTAGACGATCTCATCGATTCCGTCAACCGGGTGAAGGCATGTGTTCAGGCACGGCCCCAGTATGGGAGGAAACTTTCGGACCAACTCGTCCAGCGGGTGGCCCTCGCCGAACAGGTTCGCGATCAGGTTCGTGATATTGGCCAGGCAGAAGCACTCGTTTTCCTCGATGGCCTGAAACTCTTCCCGCCTCCAGTAGTAGCAGTCACTCACGGTGTAAAGGTATCCGAACTCATAGCTCGTGGGATTCTCGCGAGGCCGCGCGATCCGCTCCGCCGGCCAGCGGTAGTCCTGCTCCTGTTGGGCGATGATCTGTTCCGCTGCTCTCCGGAAAAGGAGGGCATCCAGGAAGGACTGCTCGGCCCTGGCCTCGCCGTCGGGATCGAGTCCGAGACGGGCCTTTCGTAGCGATACGGTCCCCTGGTTGAGGCGTTGAACGTGTTTCACACGTAACGCGGTCACTTCCAGGGCCCGCCTGACCTCCATGTACCACTTGACGGCCCGTCCCGTGATCAGGGGCTGGACTGCGGTCACACGCTGTACAAACGTATCGTAAATCTCCTCCAGGTCTGACAGGCGGCTGAGTATGCCCGTCTCGAATGCCTCCAGTTCCTGGGTGTCCATCTCCCGGATCTCACGGAAAAGGATCCTGCGCGGCTGGAAGTTGGTATCCACGAAGATGTCCCCGAAATCGTCGGCCGTATCCCAGCCGATGAGGTATGCGATGAGATTCTCCTCCAGGAGGTCGCGCCCCTGCTGCTCGATCAGGTCCACCAGGAGATCCTGCATCTCGGCAGCGCCTGCGCCGAAGATCCGCGTAAATCCCATGAGAAAATCGGCCCAGTGGGTTGACGCTTCATAGGAGAAGCCGGCCGTGGCCCAGTCGTGAAGCCAGTACCCCCACTCGAACCCGCTCGAGAAGTTCACCTGCCCGTCCATCCCGGTTCCTTCAAGGTTGTGGAGGTCGTTCCACCGGGAGTAGACGTAGTGCGGAAGATAGAGGGGGATATCCACGTCAAAGGTCACGAAGTAAGCGGTCTCCGGGTAGTAGAGAACCGTTCGTTCGCCTATCTCCTCCAAGAGAAATTCGCGCATGTCGCTGAAATCTTCATTGCCGTATGTGGGCGCAATCCGGTAGAGGTCATAGAATTGAACGGTGTGCGGCATGGCCCCCACCCGCGGGTCTGCAATGCCGGGCAGGAAGTTGAAGTTGATATCACCGAAGTTCGGCGCGGTCTGTTCGGTGGTGCAGTGGACCTTTGAAATCAGCTCCACGCCGTACACATCGTCCAGGTGGGCTGCTGTGAAGTTGAGCATGTCCACGGTGCGAACGTCGTCCACGGGAAGCGCCTCGGCGGTGCCGAGCTCCACGTTGATCACGTCAAAGGGGGCCTGGAGGATCCACGCAAGGTTTTGTTCGATCTGCGGCTCAAAGGGCGCTGCCGGGTCCGGGGCAAGGGGGAACGCATTCTGCTGGATGAACTCCAGGGGGGTGTCAATGCCCACCCTGATCCCGCGGCTGTGCGCGTATTCAATGATCTGTGCAGCGTGAACAAGCCAGGCGTCGATATCCACGGTGTCCTGCAGGATCCATTGCATATAGTTCTGGCGGTTCGCCACGAGCCAGTCCAGGTAACGTTTTGCCTCTTCCAGGTGTTCCCCGGAAGGAACCAGGAGGGTATCGGCCAGCTCGATGGGGTGCATGGTGTGTGCGGACATGCCGCGCCACCGGTAGCTTGGCTGTTGTGTCAGGTTCAGGCTTGCCGGGAGGGATACAGACGCGGGAACGTAGGTCTCCTCCGGGTGGAAAAAACCGAATCCCAAGAGTTTCAGGATCGTATAGGCGGCATACTGCGTCCCCAGGTCATCCGATCCCGTGCCTGCGATGACCGGGGTGCCATCCACAATGCCCCGCCTGAGGATGTAGCCTTCCGGTTCAAGGGATTCCCGCTCCGTCGCGGGAATCAAGGCCTCGCTCAAGGGACTCGGCCCGATGGCAAACAGCAGGGTTCCTGCCCCCTGCGAAGTCTTTGCAGGTGGTGCAACCTTCTGAACCGGAGTCCCTGTAGCCTCTTGCAGAAGACCTGCGAACTGGTCTATCGCAATGGCTGTACCGGTGGACGAATTCTCCGGCCCCAGGACCAAGAATTGGATGCTGCCGCTGCCTGTGGTCGTCCCGTCTCCGTTGTCAGAGGAGCAACCCGCAAGCCAGGAGAGAGACGCCAGACAGATGAAACCAGCCAGGGACGCTGCCGGAAGGTGTTTGCTCATGAGCCTTTTCATCCGATTTTTCCCAACACGACTCTCATTCTACAACCATGTGCCTCATAAACGAAAGAATCCTGTTTTTTCTTTTCGATCCACTCCTTCTTTCCTACTCTATCACGGATACCCGGCCTTGATCGAAATCCCCCAGCGGTCGCGGCAATGAAAGACACGAAACATCTCAGCATCCGGGGGCCTTTCTTCCAAGAACACAGTCGCAGTTCATCTCCGGCACCTCCACATACGGCTTGGTCCGATCGTCCTTCCGGAAGTTCTGGCAGTCCTGCTCCACGATCACATGCGAGGGGGTGATGGAGCCGTCCCCATCCGCATCCACCCACACCGGGTTCGTGACGGAGAACGGCGGGATGGTGCCCGGGAGGTTCCCCGTGCGGATCTGTTCCATGGTGATGCTCTCCCTTGACTCCCAGTTGTAAGGAAGAAGGGGATAGAGGCTCTGGCTGCCGGTCACCCTAGCCACGAAGTGTGCATCCTGAGAGACCTGGTGTGAAATGGAGGTCTGGAACTCATTTCTCGCCCCGCCCCCTTCAACCGGAACCAGCGTCGGCGCTGCAGTCAGTTCGTAAACCGGAAGCCCGTTTTCGTAGATGGTCAGTTGATCGCAAACAAGCCAGTCCGGGCTTTGAATCCGAACATCGATCCGGATTTCGCCCTTTTCGGAAAGATGCAGGGTGTCTCCGAGCCGGGCCGGGTCCGAGCCGTCCGCTTTGCTCACGGTCATGTCGATGAACGGCCCCAGCACTGCGGTGCTCCTCCCCTCCCGCACAGCCTGGACGAACCGCTCGGCGTCGAAGTTCCCAAGGTCGTCGTAACCCTCCCCCACCCGCACGAGATTCCTCGCGTAACCGCTTCCCTCTACCCATCGCGTGTGCGTGTCCGAGTTTCCGGTGGCAGTGAGTCGCCAGCCCGCATTGAGCAGATTGAGCCAGTCGGAAAGCCCCTGCACGTTGCTGAAGGTCATGATCTCCATGGCATTGAACAGGGGTGAGAGCCAGCTGGCGTTGACCGGCAGGCGCACATCCAGTGGATCAACCGCATCCGGCCCAAGTTCAGGGCCGTTCGCATCAAACAGCAGATCGATCGTGGTGAAGTAATTCGAGATGTTTCCAGGGGCCGGTATGGCCCGGGGATGCATGATCTGGAAGACCGCCCCCGGACTCTTGTCAAGGACCTCTTCCACCAGCTGAGCCGGGTCCTTGCCCACCCAGTTCACCGCACCGCCGTTCGGTGCGTCCGTGAGGGGCAGGGGGAAAGGACCGAAATGTCCGGTTGCAAAGGTGGTGACCTCCTGTCCGGCGATTGTTGCGATCCGGCCTTCAACCCCCATCTCCCGGATGGTGGGCCAGTAGTCCGAAACAAAGGAGTGATCCGTGGCCACGACAACGTCAACCCCTTCGGCAAGCATGTTCGTGACCCGTTCCTGATAGTTCAGGGTGCAATCCGGGCCCGGGGTGGAATGCACGTGAAAATCCCCGGAAAGGACACCCGTCGTATCCACCACGTGGTAAAGCTCCACGCTCAGCTCCCGGGTCTCTCCCTCGGACAAGGTGATCTGCTGCCGGAACAGGGAATACTCCACACCCCGCGTGACCATTACATCCATGTCTCCCGGCTCCACCAAAACATCGAATTCCCCGGAGGGGCTATCCTCCATGAGCACAACGCCCGGGGCATACGGGTCAAACGCATCACCCTGGAGCCTGCTGTCCGGCGGGCTGGGGTCGATGCCCAGGACGGTCAGCCGGGCGGGCATCAATGCCTTGCCCGGGTCTGAAACAGAGACGCGGAGCCGTGCCGTGCGAGGCAGATGAAGCACGATATCGGGTTCCTCATTCTTCTTCTTTTGTGCGGGCACCGTGATGTTCACGGGTTGAGGGGAGGTGCCGCCGCCTGCATAGGGCCTGCCCGGCTGGCCTGCGATCAGGGCCGCCCTCCCCGTTGGAAGGCAAAGGCGAAATCTCCCTTCGGAATCCGTCCGGGCATTGGTGATGGCCTGCGGCCAGATAACGGCCCCCGGCATCTGGAGCGCGGTCACATCCGCACCCTGGACCGGGGCATTCGTCCCTTCTTCCAGCACCTGCCCGTGAAACGGTGTGCACACATACTGATCCGCCACCTGCCGGGCGGTTTCGATGGTACGATCCAGGTCCTCCCCGTACAAGAAATAGGAGCCGAAGGTTAACGAATCGCCTGGCGGGATGATGTCCGGGGCCCTGTCCGGAAAGAGGACGATGTCAGCGATTTCGCCTTTGTGAAGAAGCACCTGCGCACCCAGCATGGCCAGCAGGAACCGGTTCATCCGGCCGTCCGGAACAACCCCGTATCCCACGGGAATGCCCTGGTCCACCGGTTCAAAGAAGATCATGTCCGCCAGGCCCACATCCCCGGAGCCGAACGCCGACCTCCCCGGAAGAAACAGGTTGACCTGTCCCCCCTGCACGAAGTAGGCGAGGATGATCGGGACCGGATCCGTGCCCACGTTCACAGCGGTGAACTCCACTCGAAGAGCACGGCCCTGCGGGGGCAGGATGTACCTGATCTCGAACCTCAAGGTCCATGCCTGGTCGACGTCCACACCCCGGAGTTGAAACGGGTCAAAGCCGATCAGGGTCTTTGCAGCCATGCCGATGATGAAATAGCCGCTCAGATCATATCCTCCTCGCGCCACAACCACGGCCTCCCGGTTCGGCCCTCCCGGCTGAACCACCTCCACCGAATCCGTTGCCATCGTGCCGGCCAGGTTCACGAGAAAACCCATTTCACCGAACACATCCTGCCCGGGCTCCCCTGCCCCACGCTTCATGTCTGCATCGATGATGTTTCCGCCGTACTGGGACGGCACGGCCATGTGGTGGACAGGTCTCTGTATGATGATCCTGACCTGGTCGTTTTCCAGGATGAAGTCCCCCACCTGCCCGGTGGCCAGATTCCCACCGATCAAGCCGTTTTCAGAGGTGATCCTTGCAGCGCAGGCGCCCACCGTGGGGTCGCAGTCCGCGGTGCCGCCTCCTTGCCCCTGTCCGGATGGATCGCTCGTACAGGCGAAGAGGAAACAGCACAGGATCGTCCAAAACAAACCAAAGGAAACAACCTTGTTCATGCTCATGGTTTACGCTCCGGCAAGTATGGATTGTGGGCAGGAAATCTCCAGGAACCGTCAGGGTAGTGAAATAGGCTTTTCCATGTCAAACGCCCACCACCCACCTCTTCCCCGGTGATTCGAGTATCTCGGCTGTCCGCCTGCATATTGGATGAAACTTCGCTCATCGTAGAAGGCTTCATGCAATATGCAGGCTAGCAGGAGTGCTCGCTTGTTTTGGGACGGATATCATGTTTGAATTGTCCAGCTCGAACAGGAAGGGAAAAGATCATGAGAAACGATTCTTCGTACCGGCTGCTCGGTATCCTTGCAGCTGCCTGCATGTGCATGGCCTTCCCGGCTTTTGCCGTCCCGGGAGAAAACGTTCCTTCGGAACAGGGGTCCCCTCCGGACCCGGGTGAAGGGGGCGTCCTTGACAGGAAAACGATGGATCGTGTTTACGATCCCGTGGAATTCCGCGCGGAGGTCCTCGAGGGTCTGACCGGAACCGCCTTGAACGAGCTTGGACTCTACAGCCATCGCGACGGATCCTTCCACCGGATCCTGTTTCAAGTGGATGAATGGACGGATACCGGCAGCATGGTCCTGGACCGTGGGAGTGAAGCAAACACCGAAACGGGCAACGGGGTCCTGGATCCCAAGGATATGGTCGTCTTCATGGCCCGCGACGCAGGTGACAGGGTACGGAAACAGGACTGGCCGGGTTCGGAAGGCAGGGGAGTCGAGATCGAGGTCCTGGATCCCCTGACGAACGGGAAGGGGTGGACGTATCTCGTTCACTCTTCCGAGTTAGCGCCGGAGGACAACCTTTCCTCTGCCACGGGGGTGGACGATTCGGAAACCTATGCCGCAAAAGGGGTCACCTACACCATCGTGGGCACGAACCACGTTATCGGAGACAGGGTCTACAAGACCGTGATCAATGAACACATCTGGGTGAACAAGGAGGCCGGGGGAGACGGAAAGGATTTCATTGACCGGAGCAAGGTCCGCATGTCGGCACGCATGCTCTTCGGAACCATTAAGATCGGGTTCAACGAGGATGATTTCATCGGCGAGGTGTCCAAGTACAAGATCGGACCGGTTCGGAGCGTAGCCAGGCAGTGGGCCAGTCTGATCATGCCCTTTGGGTTGAAATCACCGAAGTTTTACGGGGATGTGTACATCTACGACACCATGGTCCTGATCATCCTGGCAACCAAGGTCACCATCAACCCCAAGTACTTCCTCACCGATTACACCATGAT
>CAYTRL010000169.1:0-12008 GCA_964439795.1 uncultured Thermodesulfobacteriota bacterium | reverse complement strand
GGTGCCGACCCGTTCCACTTTCCCGATGATGTGGCCCTTCATCGCCGCCTCCACCGCCTTCTTGGTGGGTCGGTCCAGTCCTTTCAGGACCGTGTCCAGGGCATACAGCTTGAAAAAGTACCGATGGCGCCCTATGGGGGGGCAGGGACCGCCGTACCCGGTCCTTTTCCAGTCGTTGAGCCCTTCCTTTGTTCCCCGGGGAAGGTCTCCCGATTTCGCCCCCTCGGGCAGGCCCGCGGCTTCCGGGGGGATGTCGTACAGGACCCAATGGACCCACGTCATCTTCGGGGCCTTGGGGTCCGGCGCATCCGGGTCGTCTACGATCAGGACCAGGCTCCGGGCCCCTTGGGGAACCCCCTCCCATGAGAGCGGGGGCGCCAGGTCCTTCCCCTCGCAGGTGTAGATGGCGGGCATGCTTCCCCCGTCGGTGAAGGCGGTGCTTTTCAGTGAAAAGTCCATTTTCTTCTCCTCCGCGTACAACCGGCCCATGGCCGGAAAAACAACCCCGATGAGCGTGATTGCCGTCAGGATCCAGAGCGTGTCTTTTTTCATGGTCATTTTCCTCCCTTTTCAAAGAAAACGGAACCGGTTTCTTTTGGTCCGGCACCCTCCGGAGCTGCAGCCGAAACAGATCATCCGGCACAAGGGCGTGATCGATCATGCCGACCCGGGCAGGGCTCCCCTCCGTACCTGTTCCACGGCGAGTTCCACGGCCCGGATCATGCTCGCCGGGTTTGCAGCCCCCTGCCAGGCGATGTCGAACCCGGTCCCGTGATCCACCGAGGTCCGCAGGTACGGCAGGCCCAGGGTCAGGGTGACGGTCCCGTGAAAATCTCTTGTCTTGGAGGCGATGTGGCCCTGATCGTGATAGAGGGAAAGGATCGCGTCAAAGTCCCCTTCCAGACCCAGGTGAAAGATCGAGTCTGCACCGACGGGGCCCGCAACATCCAGGCCCCGCTCCCGGGCGGCGTTGACCGCCGGCAGGATCTCCTCCACCTCCTCCGTACCGAACAGGCCCCCGTCCCCGCAGTGAGGGTTGAGTCCGGGCACGCCCAGGCGCGGTCTCTCCACGCCCAGCGACTTCATGGCGCCGTCCATCCGCACCAGGGCGGCGAGGATCGTCTCCTTCCGGATCTTTTCCAGGGCCGTGCGCAGGGAGAGGTGCCGTGTGAGAAAAAAGATCCTCAACCCGCCCAGGCAGAAGACCGTCTCCACTGAATCAACGCCGGCAAAACGGGCAAGAAGCTCGGTGTGCCCCATCCCCCCATGGCCGGCGGCCTCCAGGGACTCCTTGTTGATGGGCGCGGTGACCACACCCACGGCCCCTCCCTCCAGACACCGGCGGGAACAGGTTTCCAGGATCCGGAAGCTGTGCTCGCCGGCCTCCGCCGACACACGACCCCGGGGTGCGGGATCGGTCATCTCAACATGCAGGACCTCGATCCCGGGATCCGGGGACGGCGATCCTGCAAGGGAATCGATCCGTTGCAGAGGGAAGGGAGCCTCTGCCAGGGCGGCGGCGTCCCGGAGGACCCGGAAGTCTCCCACCGCTATGAGCCGGATGCCGTCAAACCCGCCCAAGGCCTTCAGGGCTTTCATGCAGACCTCGGGGCCCACGCCCGCAGGGTCTCCGGTGCTGATCAGAAGATTGATGGGGGATCGGTGCATATTCTGAATACCCCCTTCCCTTCACCCCTGGATTCCGGGTCAAGCCCGGAATGACGGAAATGCATTTTCGCCCTGGTTTCAACAGCCAACTTCTAGGAAAAAAATGGTTCACAGCCAGGTGCTTCCTATTCGCCGGAGAGCACCTGTATCATGCGGAAACAGAATACGTCCCCCCCAGTTCCACCCGCTCGAACCGCTCCCCGAATTCCCGCTCCAGACGATCCATCCCGGCCTCCCCCGTGCAGTGGCAGGCGCTCACCCGTTCCATGTCCAGCCCCTTCATCGCGCGGATGATCTCCTCCCTTTCCGGTTCCCGGGTGGGCCGGATAAAATGGAACCCGCCCAGCACCAGGGCGATCCGGCTCTCACCGCTGATTTCCACCGCCCGGTTCACCAGGTCCTGAGGCCTGGGGTGGGAGCACCCCACAAGGACCACGAGCCCCTTCCCTTTCACGGTCATGAACACGGCCTGTTCGTGGACCGGGTGCCGCTGGAGCGGGAACGGTCTTTCCAGGCACCCGGTGGTGTGGATCCCGGGCAGGATCTCTCTCGGTCCCTGGACTTCCACCCGGTTGAAGGTCGAGGGCAGCCGGAACTCCACAAAGCCGTTGATGGGGGACAAAGAAGGTTCCCGGGCCGGAACATAGAAGGGGACTCGACGGTTCATGTGTTTCAGGAGCGCCGGCAGCGCCCCGCTGTGGTCAAAATGCCAATGAGTGATCACACCGCCGTCGATGGAGTCCAGGTCCTTGCCCAGGGCCGCGGCGTTGTGTTTCAGCCTTGACCAGCGGCTGCCCGTATCCATGAGGATCCGGGAGGATTGTCCGTCCTGCCGCGCCTCCACGAAGAGGGAGAGCCCCACAAGAATACGCCGGTCCCCCTTTGCCGTGGAGCCCTGCAACCCCGGTTTCTCGCCGCCTTCCACCAGGACCGTGATATCCACGCTGTCGACCATATCTCTCCTCCTCCAAAACATCCGATGAGATAGCCGGGGTCAGGTCTTCATTCTACATTTTTCTCGTGTGTACCCCGTGCCGGACAACTCGTTCAAATAGACGAAAAATGTAGAATGAAGACCTGACCCCCTACCCTCTGAGCCCGAGAACCCGGAGCGCGAGACGCACGAGAAAGGGAAGCACCAGCACCGACCAGATAATCACGTAATACCCCATCACCCGGATCTGCTCCAGCCCGGGAAGGTCCGAAGGCAGGTTCAGCAGAATCGCCATGGTCACCCCCACGTGGAGCCCCCCCAGGTCCACCACGACCCGCCAGCGCCAGGGGACTTCCTGGCGGAAGAAACGGTCCAGGATCCAGAGAAGGGGATGGACCACACAGGACCGGGCAACGGTGACCGCCACCACGGCCGCCATCCCCACGCCGAAGTGGCGCCACAGGTCTTCCAGGGGGATGGCCGCCCCGATCATGATGAACAGGAACCCCTCCACCCCGATGGCCACCGCCTCCCAGACCCGGTCCACGGTCTCCACGGTTTCGGGGTCCATGCAGAGGGTCTTCCGGTTCCCCACGAAGATGGAACTGGCGGCCACGGCGAGAAACCCGGACATGTGGAAATGTTCCGCCCCGAAGAAGGCCGCCGTGAAGAGCATCCCGGACAGGATCAGTTCGCTGACCGGGTCGCTCATCATCCGGTACAGGCGGTAGAACAGGTAGCCCAGCGTCATGCCCAGAAGCGCGGAGCCGCCCACCACCTTCAGGATCGTCTCCGTCCAGCCGGGATCCTGCCCGTACCAGACCCCGGTGGCCAGGCCGAACAGGATCAGGCCGAACGGGTCGTTGAAGATCGACTCCCCGGCGATCAGGGACCGCCACCGCTCCGGGACGCCGGACCGGGAAAGGACCGCCAGGACCGCGCCCGCGTCGGTGGGCACCAGCATGGCGCCCACGATGATGGCCACAACCCACTCCCACCCGAACAGCATCTTGAGCAGCCCGCCGCAAAGGGCGGCGCCCAGGAAGGTCCCCAGAACCGCCAGCACCGCGATCTCGGCCCCGTTCTTCTTCAGAGACTCGATCTCCACGTTCAGGCCCTCGTTGAAGATCAGAAGGCCGATGAGAAGGAAGATAGCCTCGGCGTTCAGGGTGAGGTGCGGGGCGATGTCGAACCCGGTCAGGGTGGTGAAGACGTGGAGGAGGAACCCGCCCAGGAAACACCCCGTGTCCGCCGGCTGCCGGAGCCGCGGGGCGGCCAGGCTGCACAGAAGGATGAAAGAGAACACCAGAAGAAGCTCGAACGGCATCTCGTGGGCGATTTCCTCGAAGATCTCCGGAACCGCATTGTGTATTTCCATCTCGTCTCCATGGGGGTGGAACTTCGGGGGCCGGGCTTCCTGCACACCTTTCTTGCATGGGAAAACCGCATGAGTCAAGAATCCGGCCCCCGGCCCGGGCACGCCCCGGCAGGGCCGTACGGGTTCCGCACGTGCCTTTCCGTGCCCCCGGGGAACCCGGACCATTTGACTCCCCGTTCCGGTGCCGAATAGAATTCACTGTTGAAGAAGGGAATAAACGACCTGTGGCCGGAGGAGCGAAACCCATGCGAGTGAAACGCCTCAATGAGCCGCCATCTCTCGTCTCCCGCCGTTTCCGGGGCCGTCTTCGCACTCCGGCCGCTTCCCAAAACACATCCTGCCATCGATGCTCCGGCTTTCCCGTGGCCGGACTTCTCGCCTGCCTGGCCGCCGGTGCCTTCCTGACCCTTCTGGGCGGGTGCAGCGGTCAGGAAGCCTCCCCCCCCGACCCGGGACAGGGGCTCTACGCCGGTGTGGCGGTTGGAGACCTCGACCTTCCCGTGGGGGTTCCCCAGAGCGGCTACGCAGCACGCTATGCAGAAATTCCACTCCTGAGCCTGGTGCTGGGCGGGGGAGGGATCCAGCTCCCCGATGACCGTGTATCCCCATACGCGGAAGGGTTCTTCCCGAGCATCGGCATGCTGACGAGGCCCAACGCCAAGTGCCTCGCCCTGGAACTCCGCCGGGGGGCGACCCGGGACCGCATCCTCTTCTGCCGCGTGGAACTGGCGTTCGTGACCGACATCCTGCGCAGGCGGGTGCTGGAAATCCTTGGGGAGCTGACCGGCAGGGACCTCGGTGACAGCCTGCTTCTGTCCGCCACGCACACCCACTCCGTGGGGGCCCGGTACTGGCGGCTCCCCTACTTCAGCGACCTGGGCTCGGACACCTTTCACCCGGAGATCTTCGAGCGGCTGGCCTGGAGTATTGCCCGGACCGTGAACGCGGCCCTGGGAAGCCTGGAACCGGCCCGGATGGGGGCCGGCATCTGGAACGGATTCGATCCCCGGGATGAACTGTTCCGGGACCGGCGGTTCGAAAACCATGACCTGGACCTCCTGGACAACAGGCATCCCTGGCAGGTGGACGCGGAAGGGATCCTGCTTCCCGACGGACAGGCCGACGGGAAGGTCAAGGACGACCAGCTGTCGGTCATCCGTGTGGACCGCCTTCAAGGCGACCCCATGGCGCTCCTGTTCCACTTTCCGGTCCACTGCACTACGTTTCCCCAAAGCAACCTCTTCATGAGCTCCGACACCTCCGGGGCCATTGAACACCAGGTGGAACTCTCCTTTTCCTTCCCGGTGGTGGCCATGCATATCCAGGGCACGGCGGGCGACATGGAACCGGGTCTCGTGGCGGGGCACCCGCCCCTGCTCCTGGAACGGCAGGGACGGATGGGTGCGGAAAGGATCCTGGAACTTTATCGGGAAATTTCCACCCAGGGCACCCCTGCCGGGTTCCTCTGTTCCACCCGGGATGTGGAGCAGGGATACGAACGGCTGGGATACCCCGACGCCGAGCCGCCGTATTCCGACTTCGACGCCCCGTTCGGGGCCGCACAGTGCGGCGTGGTCTTCCCGGACAACCCTTACTACTGCCTGTCGCGGCCGAACATGCACCTCCCCCCGGGGGACCTGTCACCCCTGCTGGGGGAGGTGGTCTCCTATTTTCTGTGCGAGTGGTTCGAAGCGTGCACGGAAGACTGGGCGGAACAGGTCATTATCGGACTGAATCCGGACGGTCCCCCTTACGAACAGCCCCCGGAACTCTTTCACACCACGGTGGCCGCCGCCGTTCTGCGGGGCATCCCGCGCGTGCGCTATACACATGAGGAGGGCATCCTGGAGCAGGGCCCCGCGGACCTGCTCCTGGTGGGACTCCCGGGGGAACCCACCACGCCGCTGGGGTTTCAGACCAAGGGAGTGCTGGCGCGGGACCTTCAACAGGCCGGGTACCGCACCGGCCCGGAGGAGGTGCTGATCTGGGGTTTCACCCAGGACTACTTCGGCTACCTTCTCACCCCGGAGGACTGGCTCGCCGGGGGCTACGAGATCAGCATCAACCTCTGGGGCCCCTTCTGGGGAAACCACGTCGCATCCGCTGCCCAGGACCTTGCCCGGGGGCTCGTGTCCGGCGTTCGACCGGCCCCGACCCCGGGCCCTCAACACGCCCCGGTGGAGGTGGAACCCGTGACCCCGCAAACTTCATCCCCCCCGGAAATCACCGCCGAGCCCTCGGACACTCCGATCTTTGGCATGGCCGTATGCGACTGGCGGGGCGGGGATCCCGCCGTGGACAGCCCGACCGTGCTGCTGGAACGGGAAAACCGGGACGGGGTTTTCGAGCCCGTTCTCCTGGAAAACGGGCTCCCTTACGACGACGCGGGACCGGAGATCGCCCTCCTGTACCGGGACGACAACCTCTGGAGTGCGTACTGGGAGGTCCCCTGGAATTTTCCCGCGGGCACCTGCCGGCTGGTGGTCCGGGGGGCCATGTACTCCGGTGCCGGGAAAAACGGAACCACCGCCCCTCCCTTCTTCCGTTCCTCCCCGTACCGGCTTGTCACCCGCCCCTTCCGGGTCGAGTCCGCGGGGCCTTTCCCCTTCCAGAACGTCCGGTGGACCCCCGGGTGTCTCTCGGCCCGGGTGTCTTACCCCCCGGCAACCCACGACGCGGATCCCAACACACTGGACGGCCTGCGCTGGAGACCTGAATGCCCTGAAGAGATCACCGGGACGGTGCGCATCACACCGGCTTCCAGCCCGGACGGCCCTCCCGTCCACGAGGAAGAGCGCATTGTAAAGCCGGGAACCGGGTGCAGGATACAGGAAACGATCGATCCATCCTTCACGCCGCAGGACCACCGCATGGAGCTTTCCTTTCAAGATCACCGGGGCAACCGCTTCCAGGGGGAACTGCCGTGAACGGGCCCTCAGGACCATGACGCGCCTCGTCTTGACCCGCCACCCGGTTTGTGGATAAACAGGAGTCAGCAATCGCCCCTCTCACCCCATTCCCGTATCTCCAGGGCCGTGTTCCATGGACAAAAGACCGAGCTACGAAGAGTTGAAACAACAGGTGGAAGCCCTGCGGGAAACCGAGGACAAGTACCGCCTGGTGGTGGAAAACGCCAGCGAGGCCATCATCGTGGCCCAGGACGGCATACTCAAGTTCGCAAACCCCCGGGCCGAAGAGTTGACCGGATATACCCGGGAAGAACTCACATCCAGGCCCTTCACCTCGTTCATCCACCCCGACGATGTGGCGATGGTGGTGGCCAACTACCAGAAGCGGTTGCAGGGCGAGCATTTCCTCAAGGAATACCCGTTCCGTATCCTGGACAGGCAGAGAAATATCCGGTGGGCGGAGATTCACGCCGTGATGATCTCGTGGGAAGGCAGAGCCGCGACCCTGAACTTCCTGAACGATATCACCCGGCGGAAACAGGCCGAGGACGCCCGGGAAACCATGCAGACCCAGCTCCTCCAGGCACAGAAGCTGGAGGCGATCGGGACCCTGGCCGGCGGCGTGGCGCACGACTTCAACAACCTGCTCACGGGCATCCAGGGATACACCGACCTGTGCCTGATGAAGATGGACGCCTCGGACCCCCTGTACCGGAACCTGAAGCAGATTCACCAGACCTCCTGCCGGGCCGCGGACCTGGTCCAGAAGCTGCTCCTGTTCAGCCGCAAACAACCGATGGTACCCTCCTGGCTGGACTTGAACACCACGGTCGAGGATCTGCTCAAGATGCTCAAGAGGCTCATCGGTGAGGACATCATCATCGAGACGGACCTGGATCCGGACCTGTGGACCGTCTATGCCGACATGGGGAACATGGAACAGGTCATCATGAACCTGGCGCTCAACGCCCGGGATGCCATGCCCGGTGGCGGAAAGCTCAGGATCCTGACGGAAAACACGCGACTGAGCGGGAAGCACTGCCGGACCGATCCCGAGGCCAGGCCGGGAAGGTTCGTGTGCCTGATCATCCGTGATACAGGAACCGGGATGAGCCAGGAGCTGCTCGGCCGTGTCTTCGAACCGTTCTTCAGCACCAAGCAGCCCGGGGAGGGTACGGGCCTGGGGCTTTCCACCGCCTACGGAATCGTCAAACAGCACGAAGGTTGGGTCAATGTTGAGAGCGAACCCGGACAGGGCTCCACGTTCAGGATCTACCTGCCCGCCGGGGACGGAAAGCTCGAAGACGAGAGAAAAACCACCCATTCGCTCCGAAACTTTCATGGAAACGGCGAACAGATCCTTCTTGTTGAGGATGAACCGGGCGTCCGGGAGTTTGCCATAATCGTCCTCGTTGAAAACGGGTACCGCGTTCGCGGTGCAGAAAGCGTGCGTGAGGCCCTGGAGATCTTTCGGAGCGAACCGGACGCCTTCTCCCTTCTCTTCAGCGATATCGTACTACCGGACGCCACGGGCCTGCAGCTCGTGGACGAGATGCGCAGGAAAAGGCCCGATCTCAAGGTCCTTCTGACCAGCGGGTATACGGACGACAGGTCTCAGTGGGTGTCGATCCAGGAGATGGGGCTCCCGTTCCTCCGCAAACCGTACCCGGTGGCTTCCCTGCTCCAGGCGGTTCGGGACGCGCTGCAGCCGGCGGCCCAATCCTGACAGCCGAGTAAATACTTCCCCGGAAGATCCGGGGCTTTGTGATATCTTGTCATTGAGGATATTGCGAGGAGCGATAGCGACGCGGCAATCCCCCGGTTCATCAGGAATGCGGTGCCGGGGGATTGCCACGGGCCCTACTGGGCCCTCGCAACGTTCGCCCCTGATAGCCTCTCCTGCTGAACCTGCCGATGCCGATTTTGAAAGATTCCTTGGGACACAGGATGCCCTGGGTTTCTTTTCCAAGCATAGCTGAACGAACCCACTGGTTCAGCCGGTGGATTCTGTTATTGATCAAACGGAGAGTGCCTTGCCTTTTTCCAGGCGCTTGAGGTTGGCTTGTACACGCTTGTCGCCCGGCCGAAGTGCCAGCGCCCTTTTCCAGAAGCTGCGCGCGCCCTCCTGGTCCCCACAGCTCAGGCAGAAGAACCCCTGTTCCAGGCATGTGTGAAAATCGTCGCCCGGGGCTTCCTCCGGGGGCGGCTCGGGATCGTCTTCACCGGGTGTGGCTTCATCCGGATCAAGGGTCCTGTAACTTTCCCCGGGCTCCATAGGAAGGGGCGGAACGCCGGGCTTTTCCGCGTCGGCTTCCACGGCCGGGATCTCCCGGGAACGGCCGGCTTCCAGGTTTCGGAGAAACGTGGGAAATTCCTTGGGGTTGAAAGGCTTTTCCAGAAAAACAGCTGTCTCCAGGATCCGCTCGTCCAGGAGCCCGCCCATGGGCAGGGAATCCACAAGAACGATCCACTTCCAGGGCTTCAAGCGTGAGAGTTCATCCCAGCCTATGGAATAGCCTGCCTGCCAGGACTGCATCCACCCGTCCATGACGATGTAGTGGAAAAACGTTTCTGCACACAACTCCCTGGCAATGGAAAAATCCATCGCGCAGTGGTATTCGATCCGGGGTTCCTCCTGGACAAGGGACCGTGTGAGCTGCCAGAGCAGAGCGTCTTCCAGCCCCACAAGGAGAACCCGCCTCTTCTTCTCCGTCATACCTTGTTCTCCTGTTCCCGGCGCAAACTCGGGTAAAGAACACGAAGAGAAAGCAGAAGGATCAACAGCGAGGAAAGCGCCAGAATGGGTACTGTGATCCAGAGATATCGATGCAGACGTTCCTGGAACCGGATCCCCTGAGCCGCCTGCAAGGTTTCTCCGGAGCGCTGAATCGAGTCCTCGGGCACCAGGAGAATGCAAAGAAGGTTGCCACCCGAGTAGGCCACGGAAAGATACCAGTGCCTGTCGGCGGAGCCCGGATCCGCTCCGGAACCCGACAGGGAAAAATACCCCTCTTTGTCCCCCTTGTCCACCATCCGTTTCACTGTTTTCACCAGTGCACCCCTGGATGCGGGGTTTTCCAGAAGCACGGCCAGGGGGCCGGAGGGCCTGGTCGGGTAGAGGATCCCGAAATCCTCCGGTTGAACGATCATGATGGGCGAGTCCAAACCGAACAGGACAGCCATCTGATCGATCTCGCCCCGGCTGTATTTCTGGTTGAGGTATTCCAGACGGGTTCGCGACCCGTTGTTTTCAAACAGGTCGATCACCCGTGCAAAGAGTTCCAACTGGCCCTGCAACTGCTGCTTGTACAGGTGGATGCCGTAATGCCGGGGAACCCGCTCCATCCAATTCTCCAGCCCCTTGAGCGTGAACCAGCTGAACCCCCAGAGGGCCCACAGGGGAAGCAGGGTGACCAGAATCCATCCGGAACGGGAAATCCACCGCTTGTTCATGGGATCCTTTCCTTCCCGGCTCTGCGCTCCTCTGTCCCCGAAACCACGTACTGGATCCCGGTGGAGCTTTCCGCCTCCCCGTGGAAACGTTGCTCCCATCGTCGAAACTCCTCGAGCCGATCTTCCCCCGTCATTCGAACCAGGGAAAACTCCCGCAAGCCGAAACCCACCAGGATCAAACTCAACAGAACCAGGATCAACGCCGGCAGCGTACGGTCCGGGATGCCGCGGGCATCGGACAGGTGCTCATCCGGATCGGTCCCCGCCGGCCGCCTGGCCAGGACCATGGCCCCTGCCGGTCTCCCCGGTTTCGGCAGGCCGAGCCGGCTTTCCGCCGCCTCGATCTCCTCCCACCGAATTCCCGAAGCCGACTGTTCCTTCAGGGTGTATGAAAAGGCACCGGGAGAGGCAAGCCGCTCCCGGGGATCCTCCTCCAAGGCTCGCAGCAGGGCCCCTTCCAGGGAAGCCGGAAACCCGGGATGGATCCGGCCCGGCCGGAGGAAGCAGCCGGTGGGGGGTCTGAGCGTCAGCATGGAGTACAGCAGGGCAGCGATTCCATAGAAGTCCGTCGCCTCGGTAATCGGCCCCCGTCCGACGAACTCCGGAGCGGCATAGAGGCAGGCCTCTTCTTCCAGCCCGTCAAAGGCCATGGAGGAAAACCGGAGGCAGGCCCTGAGCCCTGCGTGAGCGATCTTGGGGTACCAGGAAAGGGGCCCGTCTTCCCAAGGCTCCAGAAAAATATCCTGGGGGTTGAGAAACCCGTGGCCGGAAAACGGTTTCATCGATTGAACGGCCCGGCAGATGAGCCAGCAAACGCCCAGGGCCTCCCTGATGGAAAAGGGGTTTCCGGTCTCTCTTCCGTACCGGATCCGGGACAGCAGCGTCTCACCCCGGGGCCTTTCTTCCACCAGGAAAAACTGATCGTCTTCCTGCCCGGAATCCAGCACGTTGAGAAAGAGCGGATGCGGGTTCAGACGGAGTTTTTCGCACCGGTCCCGGATCTGTTCCCAGACCGGTGCCTGTGGACCCGCGGGTTCCCGTGGAAAGAAAAAAAGAGATACTTCCGCGTCCTGCCGGGAATCCGCGGCCCGCCTGAGTTCAAAGGGCCTTGCAGGATCCCAGGGTTCAAGCATCTCGTATCGATTCGCCACGGTACTGTGCACGCTCACCGGCCTTCCTCAGCTGGCAACGAGAAAACAACCATCTTCAGAGTCAGTCCCTGCAAAAGCGGGTGTCGTTTAGCGATCCGGATCGGTATACTGCGAGAACCTGCTCAATAGGACCAAAGTCGGAGATTGCGAGCGAAGCGAAGCAACCCCCCGGCCAAGCAGGATCCCTTTCGGTGCCGTGGGGTTGCCGCGTCGCCTTTGGCTCCTCGCAACATCCTCAATTGAACAATCGGCAATATCGGATGAACGACACCCACGGCCCCTGAACCTCTTTGAAGAGTAGTGTAATCAAAAAAAAAACTCAAAATCCTTTCTCATGTTCACCGGGCGGTATTTCCCGTACGGGCGTCCGTCCGAAAAACCACCGAGTCCTTCGGCTCACGGGGTCAAGGGGATCACACGGGGTTAAGGGGATGGAAAAAGCTTCCGATAAGAAAGACAAAGCTTTATTGTAAAAGAAGGAACACTCGAGCTTTACGCGCAAGGGACCCGGAACC
>CAYTRL010000168.1:0-12087 GCA_964439795.1 uncultured Thermodesulfobacteriota bacterium | reverse complement strand
CGGGACGCACGGAAAGCGGGCCTTGGAGCACCTGGTGTTCGGAAGCATCGCCGAGGAGGTGCTCAAGCAGGCCTCGGTGCCGGTCCTCGCCATGAACCCGTTCAAAGTGAACGCCCCCGGGGATCCCTTCGATTTTTCCACGGACGGGGACGACGAACTCCAGGAGGAACTGAAGCAGTACGAGTCGTGACCGGACGACTCGAGGCTTCCCTCTTCTGCTCCACGTTCAACCCTTCCTGCGATGTTCTCTCAGTAGGTTGTTTAATAATAGAGATTCCCTTGTTTTCCGTCATTCCGGGCTTGATTTGGAATCCTGGGTTCATTACTGTTCCGTCATTCCGGACTTGATCCGGAATCCAGGGGCAGAGGAGCGGGAGGCCCTGTGGCATCCCCCCTCTGGCCACCCCTGGATCCCGGCGTTCGCCGGGATGACAATCGCTTGGACTTTCTCCACGGCCTCTTGGAACCAGGGACCGGGAAACGGTGAAAGCGGGTTGGTAGAACCGCTCCACCCCGGAGCGGAAATGTCGTTCAGGGAGAAGAACCATGGAGATGGCGCTTCAGGGGATCTGTATCGTTGTGTTCTGTATCTGCATGTGGAAAACGCCCGACAGCTACAGCCTGGTCCTGTTTCTGCTCGGCGGTTTCATGGGCCTGGCAACCTGGTACCTGCAGGCAGGCACGCCCGAACCGGCCTCCCTGGTCGATCAGCTGTTGAGTCAGATCGTATCCTGGTTTATCGGTGTCGGGGGTTTTGTGGGTTTTGTGGGACACACCTTCATGGCGGAAAAGGTCGCCGCCTCCATCGGATGGGAACGCAGCCCCTTTCAATTTGAAGTGGCCTGCACCAGTCTGGCGTTCGGAGTCCTGGGGTTCATGACAAGCTGGTTTCAGGGGGGGTTCCTGGCTGCAACGGCTGTGGGGTGGTCCGTGTTCCTGCTCGGCGCTTTTGTGGGACACATCCGCGAGATCGTCAAAAAGAAGAACTTCTCCCCGAACAACGCAGGCGTGATCTTCTACATGGATTTCATGGGGCCCGTGGGCCTGCTGACCCTGCTCGGGATCAAGTATTTATAGAAACGTGAGTGGTTGATTATTCCTCCTCCTTCCGGCAGGCCGCCTCCTCGCGGCGGCTGTCCGTGTCCCACCCCGCGTCCCGGCAGGCGCCGGTGTCTTCCAGCTCCGAGAGCAGGATCCTCTCCAGGTCCTCGATCCGCTGCCGGGCGAAGGTGTAGTAGGCCCTGGTGTCGTGCCGTATCCGGCCCAGCTTTCGCAACGACTCCTCCTCGTGACGGTGGAACATCCGGGCCATGCGGTGTGCGTGGTACGCCCGCCCGCCCAGCAGGCCCAGGGCGTCCACGCCCATGCGAAGGGCCGACTCGAAGACCTCCCGGTAGGTGTGGGGGATCCCGTCCTCCAGTAGTTCGTACGCCTGGATTCTGCCCTTGGCCCGTGCCAGGATCTGCAGGTGGGGAAAGTGTTTCCGCACCGTTTTCACCATCCCCATGATCTTGTCGTGGTCGTCGATGGCCAGGACAATGAGCTTCGCCTTTTCCGCGCCGGCCGCCCGCAGCAGATCGTAGCGGGAAGCGTCCCCGTAAAAGGTCTTGAGCCCCAGCCGCCGGAGGATTTCCACCCGGTCGGAGTCGTACTCCAGCACCGTGGTCCCAACGCCGTTGGCGCGGAGAAACCGGCCCACCACGTTTCCGAACCGCCCGAAGCCGGCGATGATCACCTCGTTTTCCTCGTGGATGGCGTCCGCCTCCCGGGCGTCACGCTCCCGGGTCCCGAACCGGGGTTGCACGAGCTTTTCGTTGACGAACATGAGCAGGGGGGTCACGGCCATGGAGATCGCCACCACCGCCACCAGGGGGTTGGCCAGATCGCCGGGGATCACGCCCTTCTGCGTGGCGAAAGAGAACAGCACGAAACCGAACTCCCCCCCCTGGGAAAGCGCAAAGGCGAACAGCAGGTTCTGGTCCAGCCCCATACGGAACACGCGGCCGAGGATGAACAGGATGACGAACTTCACCGCCAGCAGCAGCCCCACCAGGGAGGCCATCAGGCCGGGCCGGGCCGTGATGAGACCGAAGTCCACCGAGGCGCCCACCGCCAGAAAGAAGACCCCCAGCAGGAGCCCCTTGAACGGCTCGATGTCGACCTCCAGCTCGTGCCGATACTCGCTGTTGGCCAGGAGCACCCCGGCGAGGAAGGTGCCCAGGGCCGGGCTGAGGCCCACCTTGGACATGAGAAGCGCGATCCCGATCACCAGCAGCAGGGCGGCTGCGGTGAAGATTTCCCGAAGGCGCACGCGGGCGATGAACCGGAAGATCCGGGGAACCAGAAAGCGGCCGGCCAGCACCACGGCGGCCACCGCGGCCAGCACCACCAGGGTCTCCTCCCAGCCGGAAAGCCCATCCACCCAGGTCGTTCCGTGCCCCGGCTCCGCCGGTTCCGTCCCCGTCCCCGTGCCGCCCGTGGCGAGCAGCGGAAGGAACGCCAGCATGGGGATCACCGCCAGGTCCTGGAACAGGAGCACGGCGAACGAGCTCTGTCCCCCGTCCGTGTTGATGAGCCCTTTCTCGGTCAGGGTCTGCAACGCGATGGCCGTGGAGGACAGGGCGAAGACCATCCCCACCGCCAGGGCCGTCTGCCAGGGCAGGCCCAGCGCGAACCCGATCCCGGTACCCGCCGCGGTGGTGGCTCCCAGCTGCAGGCCTCCCAGGCCCAGGATCGGACCCCGCATGTCCCACAGCAGGGAGGGCTGAAGCTCCAGGCCCACCAGGAAGAGCATCATCACCACGCCGAACTCGGCGAAGTGCATGACGTCCTGACCCTCCTCCCCGATCAGCCCCAGCCCGAACGGCCCGATCACCATGCCCGCAATCAGGTAGCCCAGCACCGACCCCAGGCCGAGCCTTCGGGCCACGGGTACGGACACAACGGCGGCGGCGAGGTACACGAAAGCCTGGTAGAAGAAGCCTTCGCCGTGCATGAACTCTCCTTGCTCAGGGCCGGATAACGGCGTCCAGATCCTGGTTGATGCTCGACAGTTCCCGTACAGCCTTCGGGTCGATCCGTCCGTCCCGGAGCGCCTCCAGCGTCCGTCGGTAGTCCAGCGTGTGTTTCAGGATCCGGGCGTCGCTCATCTGAAACGTGCCATACACCACGAAGGGGGGCAGGTACTCCATCCCGCACACATACGCCATCTGCTCCAGGGGGGCCAGCAGTTCGTTCACGGTGAACCGGTTGCCGGGGACCTTCCGGTACGCCTCCTCCCCGCCGCCGGTAGTGATGACGCTCATGAACCTCTTGCCGCGCAGGGCGGTCCCCTGATGCCCGTATGCCCAGCCGTGCTCCAGCACCAGGTCCTGCCACTCCCGGACCAGGGCCGGAACGCTGTACCAGAGCAGGGGGAACTGAAAGACCAGAACGTCGTGCACCGTAATCAGGTTCTGCTCGTGCTCCGCGTCGATATGGAAGTCCGGGTAGATCTGGTACAGGTCGTGAAGGGTAACACCCTTCACCGGCCGGACGGCGCCCGTCAGCACGCGGTTCACGCGTGATTTCTGCAGAGCGGGATGGGCAAACAGGATCAGGATTCGTGCGGGTTTCAACGGGACGGTCACTCCCTGGGGGCCTGCCGGACACAGTGGATTTTCCATCGATTTCCGGGAGTATAACCCGCCGGCGGGGTGCGCTTCAAACACTCAGGTTGCGGGGGTAGTCTCGGCGATCTCCCGGGCGATCTGATCCCATAGCCGCCGGAACGCGTCCTCGTCAAAGCCGGACCCGCTGCACAGCCATTCGCTGTAAGTCTTTCCCGAGTCTTCGTGCCGAAACTGTCCCACCACGTCCAGGTGGTCCCCCACCGCCACACCTCCCAGGCGTCCCCAGACCTGGCTGAGCGCCGGTACGATCCCGTCGTTGGTCTGCGGATCCAGCGGAAAGGGAAGGAGCTTCTCCATCTCCGCCCGAACCGGTGCGGCGGGCTCGGGGTAGGGGTAGTTGGCAGGGGCCCGGCTGGTGATCATGTAGCTGGCTGCATAGATGGCGTGGGTGGCGGGCTGATAGATGTTGCGCGGCTGGAGCAGGAACGACCGGAACCCGGGCGGCGGGGATGAGCTCACGAAAGAGATGCAGCGCACGTTTTCCGGGTCCGGGACGGCGGCTTTGAACAGGTCCATGGATTCCGGGGAAAGCTGCACCATGGCCCCCTGGTCCCGGGAGATCTCCCGCACGAACTCCCAGAGGGGGTCGTCCGGGTCGGGGCTAAGCTTTTTCAGGACGTTTTCCGCCACGGCGTCCAGGATGTTCTCCTCCTGCCCGATCCACCGGTCCAGGTCCGCGGCCGTGGACAGGAGCTTGGAGCCCAGGTAGATGGAGTAGCGCCCCGGGGTGCTGCCCGCCAGCATCGTCAGGATGTAGAGAAGGTTCCTCCCGTTCAAGCTGGTGAAGAAGCCGGCCAGCGGGGTCCCGTGATGAGGCGTGGACAGCGTGACCGCGCTCCGGGTGCGTGCGGTGATGTCGAGATCCTCTTCGGTGGGGAGCAGCCGGACCCCCGGGGTCAGGAGCATGCGGATGTCCAGCCCCCCGGTGGAATGGCCCACGAAGTGCAGATGATCCTGCTGGAGACCCCCGTGTTCCCTCACGGTTTCCAGCAGGCGCACGGCGCGCCTGCGGATAGAAGCGGTGGGGAGCGTGTCCACCTCGATGATCTCCGCGTGTACTCCCCGGTCCTGGAGTGCGGCGGTAAGCACCTCGGAGACCCGGTGAAAGTAGTTGAAGGAGCCCAGTTCCGTAAATCCGAAGAACCCCGGTACGAGATAGACTTGTGTCATGGGACCCCCCTCCGGGGATCAGTCTATTGAATTCCGGACGGATCAACAAGAGCGCGAAGTGCCCGGGCTTGCCATGGATGGGTCCGATTCAGTAGGGTGTGACCGGATCTGTCATATCCGTCGTGTATGGATAGTCCCATACTCAATAATCGACACCCTTTTCGGGCATGACACGGAACGAGGACGAACAGCGGATGAAAGGCACGGAAATGGAGCTCAACCGGTTCGCTTCCGCTCTGCGGGACGTGTGCGGGGAACACGTTCTAAAGGAAAAATGGCTGCTGGCGCCCACACGGCGCGTGGGGTTCCAGTGGCTGGACCGGGTGGCCCGGTCCGGCCGGCCGGTTTTCAACGTGCGCGTGAAGACGTTCCTCAACATGGCCCTGGAGATCGGATCGCCGGGTCTGGTGTCCCTCGGAGCCGATTACCTGCGCGGAGCCGCGGAGGAGGTGCTCATCGACCGTGTTTTCGGGCGGCTCGGGGAGACGGGAAGCGGGTATCTCGGGAACCTGGAACCGGGGCCCGGCCTCACCCGGGTGCTCCGGGCGTCGATCCGTGACCTCCGGGTGGGCGGCCTCCGGGCGAAAGCGCTCCGGGCGGAAACCTTTGAGGCCGTGGACAAGGGCCGGGACGTGACCGTCCTTCTCCGGGAGTATGAAAAACAGCTGGACAGCGGAAATCTGCTGGACTACGCGGGGCTTCTCCGGGCGGCCGCAAAACGGCTGAAGCAAACACCGGAGTGCCTTCCGGAAGGGGTGCTTGTTCTTGTTTCCCGGGAGATGGAGCAGGAGCTGGCAGGTCTGGAAAAGCGGTTCTGGGAGGCGGTTCCCCTGACGGCCCGCCGGGTCCTGGAGGTGGACCGGCCGGGACGGGTTTCGAACCGGAAGCAGACCGACGCGGCCCTGCTGGGGTGCATCCGGGAGCCGGCAGGGGCGCCCCGGCCCGCCGGGGACGGTACGGCAAGCCTGTTCCGTGCCGTGGGGGAGGTGAACGAGGTGCGCGAGGTGTTCCGGCGGTGCTCGGCGGAGGGGATCCCTCTGGACCGGGTGGAGGTCCTCTACACGGACCGGGAAACCTATGTGCCGCTCATCTACGAGCGGGCCTGGAACCTGGATGCCGAGGACCACGAGTCGTTGCCGGTCACCTTTGCCGAGGGGCTGCCTCCCCGGTATTCGCGGCCCGGCCGCGCATTGCTCGGGTGGCTGACCTGGATCCGGGAGAACTTTTCCCAGAGCGTCCTGCTCTGGATGATCCGGGACGGTCTGTTTCTGGTTCCCGAGGCCGAGGAAGGGGGATGGAGCCCGGCGGGGCTGGCGGAGATCTTCCGGACCGTCCCCGTCGGTGAGGGCAGGGGCCGGTACCTGCCGGCCCTGAACGGAAAGATCCGGTGGGTGGAGGCGCGCCTGAAGGCGAAGCAGGGGAGCGCCGGCGCCGCAGCCGGGGAGGAGCGGGACGAGGAGCCGGACCGAACGGCCCGGGAAACGGGCCTTCTCCGCCGACTCGAGCAATTGAAGGCTATCCGGAACCTGGTCTCGGACCTGCTCCTCTGGGCGCCCCCGTCCGGAAGGGGTTCCGGGCAGAACGCCTGGCTGGAGGGGACGGCCCTGTTCCTGGAACGGCGTGTGCGCCGGGTCAACAAGTTTGACGAGTACTGCCACGAACAGCTGCTGAAGAAGATCCGTGAACTGGCGGACTGCCTGGGAAGCGATGAGGTGAAGGGCCTGGACATTCCCCTGTGGCTCACGGACCTGCCCTCGTCCTCGCGCGTGGGGGGCCTGGGGCCCAGGCCGGGGTGTCTCCACGCGGCCCCGCTGCAACTGGGCGGCCACGCGGGACGCAGCTATACCTTCATTGTGGGCATGGACGACGGGCGTTTTCCAGGAGGTGGGTTGCAGGATCCGCTGCTTCTGGACGAAGAGCGAAAGCGGGTCTCCGGGGACCTGCCCACCGCCGCGGGCCGCGTGGAGAAGAAGGCGCGGGACCTGGCCCTTCTGCTGGCCCGGCTGCGCGGAAACGTGACGCTGAGCTACAGCTGCCGGAGCCTCTCTGACGACCGTGACACGTTTCCCAGCCCGCAGCTGCTCTCCGCCTACCGGATCCTCTCCGGCAACCGGGAGGCCGTACTGGAGGACATGACCCGCGATCTTCCCCCTCCGGTCTCTTTTGCCCCGGAGTCGCCGGACCGTTGTCTGGACCCTTCCGAGTGGTGGCTGTGGCGTACCTGCGAGGGGGAACCCCTGGCCGAGGCCCGGGAGGTCCTGTCTCGGCACTTTCCGCACCTGGGCCGTGGTTTCACGGCCCGGCTTGCCCGCGAGAGCGACCGGTTCACCGAGTACGACGGCCACGTGCCCGAGGCGGCCGCCGATGCCGACCCATCGAAGCCGGACGGACCGGTCCTCTCCCCCAGCAGGCTGGAGCTTCTGGGCGCCTGCCCACTGGACTATTTTTTCCGGTACGTGCTCGGTATCGAGCCCCCGGAGGAGGTCCAGGTCGACCCGCAGGTCTGGCTGGAAGCTATGGAGAGGGGGGAACTGCTTCACGAAGTGTTCCGCCGCTTCATGGGGCGGTTGTTCCCCGCCGGCGACCCCGTGGCCCGGTTCCGGCCGGACGAGGCCCTGATGTCCGAAATTCTCCAGGAGGAGATCGACCGCTGGAAGGGGTTGAAACCCCCGGCCGGCCGGGAGGCGTTCCAGCGCGAGGTACAGGATCTCCAACAGACCGCCCGGATCTTCCTGCTGGAGGAAGAAGGGTTCTGCCTGCAAAGCATGCCCAGGTATTTCGAGGTGGCGGTTGGGGTTCCCCCCCAGGGGGAAGGGTCGCCTTTGGACACGGCGGAGCCCGTGACGGTGCGCCTGCCCGGGGGAACCGCGGTGCGCGTTCGCGGCCGGATCGACCGGATCGATCGGATCGATGGAATCGATCGTATCGACGGGCTGCCGGGGGGGGAGGACCGGCGGTTCACGGTCTGGGATTACAAGACCGGGTCCTCCTGGAAGTACACCACGAAAAGCAAGGAGAAGAACCCGGACCCGTTTAATCAGGGCCGCGTGGTGCAGAACGCCCTCTACCTGGCCCTTGCCGAGGCGCGGCTCCGGGAGGTGGTTTCGCCCGGGGCGGCCGTGGACCGGTTCGGCTATTTCTTTCCCGGGGCCCGGACACACGGGGAGCGGATCAGCTGGAGCGCCCGGGAACTGACCGGGGGAGGGGAGGTCCTGGCCCGGCTCTGCCGGATGCTGGCTACGGGCTGCTTTCCTTTTACCGACACGGGTGACGACGCACAGTACAGCCCTTACCTGGCCGCCCATGGGGATGCGGCCCTGACCGCGGCCGCGGCCGCCCGGAAGATCGCCAACCCGGAAAACGAAGCCCTGGAACCGTTCCGGGCGCTGCGGGGATACGAGGAGACGGCTGAAACATGAGTGAACACAACCTGTCGCCGCCCGTGGACCAGGACCAGCGGGACCGGATCCTTACCGAACTCGAAAAAAACATCCTGGTGGAGGCCGCGGCCGGCACCGGGAAGACCACGTGCATGCTGGGGAGGATGATCGCTCTGCTCCGCACCGGCAGGTGCGGGAAGGTCCGCCACCTGGCGGCCGTCACGTTCACGAGAAAGGCCGCCGCCGAGCTCCGGGGCCGGTTTCAGGTCCGGCTGGAGAAGGAGGTGCGCGAGGCGGAAGGCTCGGAGCGTGAGAACCTGGAGCAGGCCCTGGGGGAGATCGAGCAGTGCTTCATCGGGACCATCCACTCGTTCTGCGCCCGGCTTCTCCGGGAGCGGCCCGTGGAGGCGGGGGTCGACCTGGATTTCCGGGAGATCGACGAGGAAGAAGACGGGCGCCTGCGCCGAGAGGCCTGGGACCTGTTCTCCACCCGGGTCCTGGCCCGGGACGAAGGGGAGGAGCGGGCCCTGGCGGACGAGCTGGCAGGGCTTGGCCTGAGACTCCGTGATCTGGCCGGCACCTTTGTCCATCGCTTTGCCGACTTTCCGGACGTGGACGAGTGGCCGGTGCCGGAGAGGCAGGCCTTCCAGGGCCTGGAGGAGACGGTGCGGGCGGTGCGGGAGTACACCGACCACATGCGGCGGCTCCAGCCGCGCCTGCCCCGGGGAGAGTGGGGCAACGACCGGCTGATCTGGGAGTACATCGACCTGCCGAGAAGGGTGGCGCACTGCGAGGACCTCTATTTCGCCCCGGCCCTCATGGAGATCCTGGAGTGCTTTGCGAAGAAGCATGGAGCCGTTCAAAGGGTTTGGAAGCAGGACGACAAGTTCTCCCAGAAAGAGGTCCGCGAAGAGCTGGACCGCTGGGACACTTTCCGGCAGGAGGTGGCCGAGCCGCTGCTCCGCTCCTGGTACGAGTTCCGCTACGGGCCGGTGATGCATATCCTGCAGGAAGCCCGCCGGGTGTACGACGAACTGCGGCAGGAGCGGGGCTTGCTCAATTTCCAGGACCTGCTCATGAAGGCCGCGGCCCTGCTGCGCGACAGCCCCCGCGTGCGGGCTTACTTCCGGGAGCGGTACCGGTACCTGCTGGTGGACGAGTTCCAGGACACCGACCCGGTACAGGCCGAGGTGATGCTCCTGCTCACCGCGGAGGACACCGAAGAGAAGCAATGGCGCCGGTGCCGGCCCGGACCCGGGTCCCTCTTCGTGGTGGGAGACCCCAAGCAGTCGATCTACCGGTTCCGGCGGGCGGATATCGTAACCTACAACGAAGTCAGGAAGATCATCGAGCAGGGGGACGGTGGCGGGAACCCGGGCCTCGTTGTGAACCTGTCCGCCAACTTTCGCACCAGTCCTCCTCTCATCGAGTGGGTGAACCGCGTTTTCGAGCCGGAAGAGCCCGCTGTCGCGCCCGACGCGGAGAGCATCCCGTCCGCCGCGGGTCCGGTTCTCCGGTTTCCGGCCCTGCATTCAGACGTTTCCCCCTGCTATGTCCCCCTGGCCGGCGGCCGGGTGGACGGGAACAGCGGTCACCTCGCCGGTATCTATGGCCTGTTCGTTCCGGAGGAGTTCGGGAAGATCACGGACGCGGTGGAGTACGAAGCCGACCGGATCGCCAGGACCGTGCGGCAGGCCCTGGATCAGGGATGGACGGTCACACGCACCCGCCGGGAGATTACGGAAGGCCGTTCCCCGGCGGCGGTTCCCTCGGACTTTCTGATCGTGACCCGGAACAAGGGGCACATGACCCTCTACGCCCGTAAGCTTCAGGAGGCAGGCATCCCGCACCAGGTCACCGGGGGAAGCGCGTTGAACGAGGTAAGGGAACTGGGCATGCTCCACGCCTGTCTCCGGGCCGTGGCTCACCCGGACGACCCCGTGGCCCTGGTGGCGGTGCTGCGCGGGGAGCTGTTCGGGGTGAGCGACCGGCACCTGTACGCCTTCCGGAAGGCGGGCGGGAGGTTCAGCTATCGCGCGGAGGTTCCCCGGGCTGCGGAGGGGGCCGGCAGGGGGGAGACGTTTCCGGATCTGTTTTCCGAGGTTTTCGGGAGGCTCCGCCGGTACGACCGATGGCTCTCCAGGCTGCCGCCCGTGGCGGCCGTGGAGAGGATCGCGGGCGACCTGGGCCTGTTCGCCCTGGCGGGAACGCGACCGGGGGGCGACGTGGAGGCCGGGAGCCTGGCCAAGGCTCTGGAACTCCTCCGGGAGGTCCAGCACGACACGTGGACCACGGCGCAGGTCGCCGATGCCCTGGGCCGGCTCGCGGAGTCCGCCGAGCGTCACGACGGGATCTCCGCCCGGTCCGCAGTGCGGGACGAGGTGAGGATCATGAACCTGCACAAGGTCAAGGGGCTGGAAGCGCCCGTGGTGTTCCTGGCGGACCCCTCCGGGGAGTCTTCGCACCCGGTGGATCTGTACATCGACCGCTCCGGGGAGCGGACCCGGGGACACATGGTGATCATCGGGGAAAAAGGGAAATACCAGAAGCGGGTGATGGCCCTGTCGGAGGGCTGGCCATCCCTGGAGGAGGCGGAGGAGCGGTTTACGGGCGCCGAGGCCCTGCGCCTTCGCTACGTGGCCGCCACCCGGGCCGGGTCAGCCATGATCGTAACCCAGCGGCAGGGAAAGGGAGGCAGGAACAATTCCAACCCGTGGAAGTATTTCCGGGAGTACATCCCTGAAGACCGTGACTTCCCGGACCCGGGACCCGTGATGAACCCGGCCCTCGGGGGCGTGCGGCTCGAGGCCGAAGAGGTGAAACATGCGGAGGAGGGGATCGCCTCCCGGCGGGAAACCCTGTTCCGGCCCGTCCTCTCCGTGGCCGGTGCCAAGGAGTTCGCACTGGGGGAACCGGAAGCCGTCCCGGGATCCGATGCCGCGCGCTCTATTGCACGGGAGCCGCGCGTGCCGGAGGAGGGCGAGCACGGAGTGGAGTGGGGGACGGTCATTCACGACCTGCTGGAGTCGGCCATGGAAAACCCGGGCGCCGACCTGGACCGGCTCGCCCGGGCCCTGCTCCCGGAGCACGGACTGGACGCCGACCGGGCCGGGGCGGCAGTGGACATGGTCCGTTCCGTGATGCGTTCCGACCTCTGGCAGCGGGCGCTCCGGAGCCGGGAGCGGTTCACCGAGATACCGTTCGAGATCGAACGGTCAGCGGACGGGGGCCTGTCCACCCTGATCCGGGGGGCCATCGACCTGGTCTTCCGGGAGGGGGATGGCTGGGTGCTGGTGGACTACAAGACCGACCGGCTCCGGGGAGGAAGCGCGGAGGCCCTGGCAGCGCGCTACGCCCCACAGGTCCGGCTCTATGCGGACGCCTGGGAAGAGGCCACAGGGGAGCGGCCTGGCGAGACCGCCCTCTACTTCGTGCGGGAGGACCTGTATGTGAAGGTTTGAGCGGTTGGCGGGTCGTTAAAATGGTCCCGTCTGAGGGACCTGTTCCGGCGAACCCCGGATCGGTGTCAGTGGCAGGCACCTGGGATCCGAACATCCTTCATCCGTTACCGTATTTCCCTGCCGGCACTGCGTGCCATCGATTTTCAAATTCCTTCCCCACCTCCCCCCCCATGAATGTACCTGGCATGAAAAATACAAAGAAAATCCTGGGTGAAATCGGGTTTTAAATTCAAGACCTGTGTTTCAAACCTATTTGATGGATTCCGTCATATAGAAAAAATTGCTTTCCTCTTCTCAATTTACGCTAGGGGAGCCGTGATTCCCGTCCGGCGAGTTTCGGCGGTTCGGATGGGGGAGAAAGCGGCCTTAAATCATCTAACATGTTGAATTAAAAAGAAATAGTAA
>CAYTRL010000167.1:0-12105 GCA_964439795.1 uncultured Thermodesulfobacteriota bacterium | reverse complement strand
TGAGAAACGTGATCCTGGGTCACAGCCTCAGGGGAATGGATGCCTACTACCTTCGGCTAAAGGACGAAGACCTTCGGAAGGCTATGGACCGATATACCGAATGGCTGGATGCTCAAATCGGTGAGGCTTCCGCAAATGTTACCCATTCTGTTACCCAAGCAGTGTTTCAAGAGGTTTGAACGGTGTTTCCCGCCACGTCTCCCCACAAGAAAAACGACGTAACCCCGAAAGGTTACGCCGTTGACTCCCTGGTGCCGAGGGACGGAATCGAACCGCCCACACGCGGATTTTCAGTCCGCTGCTCTACCGACTGAGCTACCTCGGCACGAATCTGTTTCCTGATGTATAAATAAAGGAATTTTCGTCCACTGTCAACTGCGCGCACCATCGCGGATCTCCAGGGTTCCGGCGATTTTATCGTGCAGGCCCTGCTTACGGCGGTCTACGGCCACCCAGAGAAAACCGATCTCAAGGGTCAACATGTTGATGTAGTAACCGATGGTCCGGATGAGGGCCTGTGAGTGGGTCACCGGGGCCCCGTCCGTCCGGATCACCCTGAGCCCGAAGAGTTTTTTGCCAGGGGTCTGGCCGGTTTTTCCGAGGAACAGGGTGTAGTAGATGAGCTTGATGAGGATGTCCAGGCTCGCGATGGAGCCCCACTGGGCCTGATAAATCTCGTGGAAACCCTGGGCGGAGAAATCCCCCGATGCTCCGATGGTGTACCCGAAAAGCGCCACGGAGAACAGCATCCAGATGATCAACTGGATGATGATGGAGTCCGTGATATAGGCGCAGACACGGATCCAGAACCCGGCGAACCTGGGAGCCGTGGGCCCGGCTTCAACTTGCGGTTGCTGCGGGGCCGGAACCGTGGAGGCAACAGGCCCGGGAACCTGCTCCCCGATGAGGGGTTCCCGGGACGGGGGGGGGGCGTCCGGGGGCGCATCCCCGGAGAGGAATTCAAGCGTTTCCCCCTCCTTCAGGCGGGTGCCGCAGAAGGTGCAGAAGGTTCGGTCCTCGTTTTCCCCGCCGCACACCGGGCAGGTGCCAGATTCCGGGATCTGCATGTCCACTCCGTCATGCTGCCGTTTCGCTGCGCCGTACCGGGACACTTTCTTTCCTCCCCTTTGTAGACCTTCCCGGGGGTGATTTCAAGTGTCCTCCGGCACACCTTGTCCGCCCAGGTCGCCGAACGTGTATTGGATCAGTCCCGCCGCCAGGATGGCGGCCGTCTCGGCGCGCAGGGTCCGGGGGCCGGCCTTAACGGAGAGAAACCCGGCTTCCAGCGCCTGTTTTTCCTCTTCCGGAGAAAAACCTCCCTCCGGGCCCGTGAGCGCAAAGATCTGTTCCGGGCTGGCGGGGCTGATTCTCCGGATCGAGTCCAGGGGACGGGCGTCCCGGACGCTGAACAGCAACCGGAGATCAACTTGAAGCGCCCTGTCCAGCGCCTCTTCCAGGGTCGCTACCGAGTGGATCACAGGCACTTGACTCCTCCCGCACTGGCGCGATGCTTCCCGGGCGATCCTTTCCCATCGGTCTCGCCTTTCCCCGCTCCGCTCTTTGTCCAGTGTGCGCACCGCCCTCTGGGAGGTCACCGGAAACACCTCGTTGACGCCCAGTTCCACCGCTTTCTGGACCACCAGGTCCATCTTCTGCGCCTTGAGCAGGCCCACACCGAGGGCCAGTCTGACCGGGGGTTCGGGCAGTCCGGCTTGCGGTTCCGAGACCCTGAGCCGGAAGCAGTGGGAAGAGACGCTGGAAACGGTTGCCGGGTAGTCCCATCCGGATCCGTCGAAGAGGGTCAGCTTGTCCCCATGACCCAGCCTGAGAACGTCCCGGACATAGTGCGTCTGCTCCCTGTCCAGGGGGATCTCTTCGAGTTCCCTTTTGATATCGGGAACATAAAGCCTGCGTGGCCTGCTCGAGGATCGACCCCCTTTGCGCTGGTTCATGGCGTCACGGCCTGCCTGTTTTTTGGAAGAGAAGAGTGGACCATCCTTCGTCCTCATCCACTTTTTCCTGGAGGGGGTGAAGACCCGATCCTCGAAAGAGTTCCAGGATCTCCGGTTTCTCAGAGACCAGGATCCCGGACAGGACGCAGAGTCCGCCTTCCTCCAGCAGAGAGGCCAGGAGGCCGGCGTATCCGGTAAGGATGGAAGCGGTGAGGTTCGCCGCGATCAGTTCGAAGCGTCCGCGGCAGCATTCCAGGGGACCGTTCACCAGTCGGACCTCTTCGGAAAGGTTGTTCCTCTGCAGGTTCTTCGTCGCCGCGGGGATGGCCTCCGGGTCGATTTCCAGGGCTATCGGTTTTTCAGCACCCAGCAGAGACGCCGCAATGGAGAGGATGGCCGACCCGCATCCCGCATCCAGAAAGCTTCCAGGCAGGCTGCCACGGTCTGATGCGATCTCCTCGAGAAACTGCAGGCAGTGCCGGGTGGTGGCGTGTTTTCCGGTGCCAAAGGCCAGGCCTGGTTCGATGACGATTGAAAGGGCTCCGGCGGGCAGGGAAGGGCTTTTCTCCCATGGCGGAACCGTCCAGAGGCGGGTACCCATCCGTTCCGGAGGAAAGGTGTGCATCCAGTCTGTGCCCCATTCCTCTCTAGCGATCCGCCTGCATTGAAGCACCCGTGCGCTGAAATCGGGGATGCTCCGGAAAAAGCGTGAGATCTGACGGTCGAGCAACCCCAGGACGGTTTCTATTCCCATGGAGTTTGGAAAATACACGCTTTGCCTCGTGGATGTGCCGCAGGCTTCACAGGGTTTTGAGTCGTCCTGGGGGTCTTGAACAAAAACAGGCGCCTCGGCACTTCCCTCCGCCCCCAGTTCCATGCATTCAGCCACGAATCCGGACCGATCCTCTTCCGATGCATTAATGAACTGGATTGTGGCCTCAATCCAGGCCTCCTCCTTCTGGCCACTCGTAACCTCTTCATCTGATTGGTTTTTTTTCATATGTGGCTCCCGGGATTTCCGGGTGTCCCTTGACTGAATCCCGTTGTAGGGAAAACCCATTTAAAGGTGTGTTCTCCATGGCGGGACAGGAATAAGGAATTTTTCTTGACTTTTGTGACGCACCGTGTTAATAATTGTGGAATCATTTCTTTTTTATCGGGTCTTACTTTATAAAACAGAAAAAGGAGACCCGGGTGAAGACAAGCAGAGCAGCACCGGATCCAATCGTGAAAAAGTCCTCGATCCAAGGAGTTGAAGAGATGCAAAAAAGAAAATTCAACTACACGCTCCTGAACAGCCGTGAAGCGGCCGAGACACTCGATATGAGTCCCGACATGGTGAACACCCTGGCCCGCACCAGGAAACTGGCCGGAATCAAGGTCGGCCGGCAATGGCGGTTCAAGAAGCGGGACGTGACCCTGCTCAAGAAGCATCTTGACAGAATCCTCGAAGCAGCCTGAGAAAAAGCCGTTCGGAACAAGAACGGTTCGTTCTGAGCGCCTTTCGCCGACTGTCCCTCGCTGATCGGTTTCCGCTTCCTCAGGGATACAGGAAAACCTGGAATTCCTCAATAATCTACAGACTCTCTCGCGGGAATGACGGCTGGGGAAACCGGAATTCTCATACGAGAAGCGCTGGATTTTCTCTCCAGGAAACCTCTGCCTCAATAGTGTTCGGGCTTTTTACGGGTTCGCCCCGCCCGTTGACGCTTCGGATGGGGGGGCTGATTTTTCCTCCGGAACCACGATCACCTCCACAAGGCACTCGGGGCAGAGGTATTTCCGGGCGGCCTTTTTCACCTGGCGTGCGGTGACCTTCCGGATCTTCTCCGGGTATTCCAGGAAGTCCGCGTACCCCAGACCGTACCGCTCGAACAGGGCCATAAGAGATGCCTGGGACGCGTTTGTCTGCACGCTGAGATCGTAGCTTCCCATGAGGTAGTTCTTCGCCCTGTCCAGTTCTTCACGGGATACCTTCACGTCCCTGATCCTCTGCAGATGTTCCCGTATCTCTACCACTGCTTTTGTGCAGTTGTCGGGCTGGGTGGCCATGTAGATCCCCACCGCGCCGGGATCGTACGCTTCCTGGTTGAAGGCCGTTACGGAGTATGCAAGGCTCTTCTGATCCCGAAGTTCCATGAACAACCTCCCCCCCATACCGGAAAGGATCGCCTTCAGGACCTCCAGGCTGTATCGGTCGCTGTCTTCATAGCGGGCACCGCGGGCCCCCACGATGATATGGGCCTGCAGCTTGTCCGCGGAAACCCGTTTTTCCACGCGGGGTTCCGGGCGGGTCTCGCACCGGATTGCAGGAAGCTGGAAGGGTGTTTCCTGCATGCCCTCCAGGGCTTGCTCCACCCGTTCCAGGACCTCCCGGGCGTCCACGTCTCCCACTACGGAGATCACGAGATTGGGCGCCACGGCCTCCCTCGCGTAATAGGCCTGCAGGTCCTGCCGGCCGATCTTCTCGATGGATTCCCGGGTGCCCAGCGGATCCATGCCGTAGGGGTGACATGGATAGAGTGTCTGCCAGAACAGGTCGAACGCAACGCTGACCAGGTGGTCTTCCTGGTTCTTGATGGCGGCAAGGATGTCCCGGCGTGTTTTTTCCAGCGGGTCTTCCGGGAACTCAGGATGCAGCAGCACGTCCGAGAAGATCTCAAACGCCGGGGCGAAGTTCCAGCTCACCACCTGTGTAGAGAGGCCGAACGAGTTTTTTCCTGAAAAGCCGGAGACGGAGCCTGCCAGGGACTCGATCTCCCGGGCGATTTTCTCGGCGCTCCGGGTGGACGTGCCCTTGGTGAGCATGGTTGCCGTGAAGTTGCAGATCCCGTCCGTTTCCCGGGTTTCACTGAGCAGGCCGCCCAGAAACACGGCGTTCATGGAGACCAGCGGAACGTTTCGATTTTCCCGGACGATGAGGGTCGCCCCGTTGTCGAGCTGGAATTTCCGTACAGGGTTCTTGTCCCGGCCGGCGGCGGATGTTGCCGCGGCCTGACGGGATTCCAGCTTTGCGTAATGTGACCGGGCCTGTTTCAGGATCTTTTTCTCCTTGAGAACTCCCTCCGCGTTTTGGGGGACGAGCACGGCCACCGTCATGTTGTCCGGCCGGAGGTAGGTTCGTGCCACCCGCAGGACCTCTTCAACACTCATCGAGCGGATCTGTTCCAGGTACTGCCGTCCGAAATCCAGGTCCCCGATCATGGCAGCATAGTAGCCCAGTTCCCGGGCCTGTCCCTGGACCGTTTCCATCTGGTAGATGAAATCGCTCTCGATCTTGGCCCTGGCCGTCTTGAACTCCTCCTCGAGGATCGACTCGAACCCGCTTTCCAGCACCGTCTCGATGATTTCCGGGAGCGCCTGTTCCAGATCCTTTGCCTCTAACTGGGCGCCGATGATGAACAGCCCCGGGTCTTCGGGTGTCAGGGCATAGGAGTAGATGGAATTCACCCGCCGCTGCTGCATCCGGTATTTCTGATACAGGCGGGAGCTCTTCCCGTCCCCCAGAACCGCTGCCAGCAGGTCCAGAGCGGGAACGTCGGGGCTGGTGATCCCGGGGACATGGAAGCCGATTTTCAGGCGCGACTCCCGGACGTCATCGGCCAGGAGCACGATCCGGGGCTCGGTCTGGGGTGGATCGATGGTTTTCACCCGCACGGCCGCCGGGTGGTTCGGCAGCCTGGAAAGGCGTGACTCCAGCCTGGGGAGCAGTTCTTGTGCATCCAGGTCGCCCGTCATCACCCACACCATGTTCTCGGGCACGTACCACTTGTGATAAAAGGCCAGCAAACCCTCCCGCGTGAACTCCCGGACGGTTTCCTGGTACCCGATCACGGGCCGCCCGTAGGGGTGCACGGTGAAGGCTTCGGCGAAAAACGCCTCGGAAAGCTTCCTGCTCGGCAGGTCCTTTCCCCGGCGGATCTCTTCCAGGATGACCAGCGTCTCCCTGGCCAGCTCCTCGGGATCAAAGATCGCGGCCCCCACCAGATCGGCCAGGATGTCGATCCCCTTGTCCATGAAACGGGAAGCCATATTGATGTAATACACGGTGGTGTCCCAGCTGGTGTAGGCGTTGATCTCGCCGCCGGCCGCCTCCACCTCCTTGGCGATCTCGCCCACCCCCCGCGTCTCGGTCCCCTTGAAAAGCATGTGTTCCAGCACGTGGGCCATGCCGATCTCACCGGTTTTCTCCCGGGTGCTTCCCGTCTTCACCCAGGCCTGTATGGAGACCACCGGGGCGGTGTGGTTTTCCTGGAGAACCAAGGTCATTCCGTTGGGAAGAACACGGAGCAGGGGTTCCGAGGCCGGCGCCGCAAGCGGAAGCAGGGTAAGAAGGGTTGAGAAAAGCCCCATAAACAGGGTTCTGCGGGTCCGGGTCGCGGTTTGACTGCAACAGTGGGTGCGGGTCATGGCTTCCTTCCTTTTTTGCACGATCCGGGAGAATCGCACCTGCATATTTGCATAACTCCAATGGACTCTAACAGGCTACTAAAAAGGGGTTCTGTGTGCTTTCCTCATTCCGGGTTTAGATGGTTTCTCCTTGAACCGGGATCCGGTCAAACCATATTCTCCAACCCCTGAAGGATTTTTCGGGTTGCTCCTGTTATCGGATGTTTTTCCATGTTTCTTGGATGGTACCAGCGGCCTGAAGGTTTTTCCCGGGTTTCGTGGGCACGGGCTCCGGCACGTTCTCCTTCCAGGAGCACCACAGAGATCCGTTCCTGGAAATGAGAGTAGGTGTGCCGGACGGAAAGGTGCGGTGCCGGGGTTTCCGGCCCTCGAAGAACCATCTCCCGGCCCAGGGAAGAGCAAAGCCTCCGGAGGCCCTGTTCCAGGCTCTCCCGGTCCTCCAGATTGAGACCGGGCATTTCCCACAACCCTCCCAGAAGCCCCTCCGGCGGGCGCCGGACAAAGTAAAACCGTCCCCGGTTCCGCACCGCCGCCACCACGCGTTTCCGAACAGGAACCCGGGCCCGGGGGGGGCGGACGGGAAGCCGTCCGGTGAGCCCCTTTTCCCGGGCCCTGCACCCATGGCCCGCCGGGCATCGCTCACAGTCGGGCGTGCCGGGCTTACACACCAGGGCGCCCAGTTCCATCACGGCCTGGTTGAAATCCCGCGCCTTTCCCGGCGGCAGAAGCCGCCTTCCGATCTCCTCCATCCGCTTGCGGACCGCCGGAAGTTCCGGATCCCTGCGTATGGCGTAAAGCCGGGCCAGGACCCGCTTCACGTTGCCGTCGATGGTGAAGATGTCCCGGTTGAACGCGATGCTGGCCACGGCCGCGGCGGTGTAGGGTCCGATACCGGGCAGTTCCATCAGGGTATCCGGGTCCCGGGGGATGCGGCCGTGGAACCGGTCCCGGATCAGGCGGGACGCTCGGTGGAGGTTCCGGCACCTTCCGTAGTATCCGAGACCCTGCCAGACCTGCAGGACCGGTTCCAGAGGCGCGTCGGCCAGGTCCGGCAGGCGGGGAAACCGCCGGATGAATCTTCGGTAATAAGCCGTGGCGGTTTCCACGCGGGTCTGCTGGAGCAGCACTTCAGAGATCCAGATCCGGTAGGGGTCCCGTGTCCGCCGCCACGGAAGCGGCCGCTTGTTGACTGCATACCAGGCAAGCAGATCGTTCGGGAAGCAATGTTCCTGTTCAGGGGTCACGAGCGCAAGATCCGGATGCCGTGTGTCGGGTGTGTGGTACGTCGCGGGTCATTTCCAGGTACTCAGAAAGGAGAGGGATTTCTCGATGACCTTTTCCGTGGGAAAACGCAGGGGAAAGGGAACCCCTTCCAGCATCTTCTCCCCTCCCAGGTGCGCGCTGATCTGGTCGGCCACCCATCTGCCGGACGCAAGGGCCACGGGAAGGCCGCCGGGGTGGGCGGTCCAGTGTCCGGCAAGAAACAGGTGCGGCACCGGCGAAAGAAGGCCCTTAACCTGGCGAAGAACATCCGGGTAGAAAAGTTCCTGCGGGTCAACGCTCCATCCGGCAACGGATCCCTCCTCGTTGCCCGTGATGCGTTCGTAGCTGATCGGGGTGGCGAACTCACAGAACTCGATGTTCGAGCCGAGTCCCGGCAGGATCCGCTCTGTGGAGGCGATCATTTCCCGGCCCACCTGTTCCCGCAGCTTCAGGTACGGTCGGTTCTTTTCAGCCCCCTCCATGCCGCCGTTCCATCCTTCCATGTACCGGGCGGTGGTCCAGGTGCGGATGGTGACTACGCTCTTGCCCGGCGGAGCCAGCGAGGGGTCCACCAGGGAAGGGACCGAGATGTGCTGCCAGGCCTTCTGAAAATACGATTCATCCCGGGCGGCACGGACAGGATGGACGTACATGTAGGTGGGAAAGTGGAGACAGTGCGGGGCCGGGCCGCTCACCAGTTCTTCCGGGGGGCGGTTCACGCCGAGGAATACGGTGAATAACGACTCGCACACCTTGGCGTTCCTGACCCGGTTGCGGAAACGGGCTGGCGTGGTCTTTTCCGGAAGAAGGTGGAGAAAGGTCTTCTTGTAGTCCGCGTTACTGACCACGAACCGGCTCTCGATCTCCCGGCCGTCCGCGAGCAGGACCCCGGCGGCCTTTCCCTTGCGAACGAGGATCTGCTCCACCTCCGCACCCGTGACGACGTGGCCTCCGTATCGGCGGATGAACTTCACGAGCACGGCGGGGATCCTCCCCATGCCGCCGGAGGGGTAATGGCTGTCCTCCACCAGGGTGTTCCAGACCAGGGCGTCCAAAAGCACGTTCTTGTGATGGGAATACCCCATGGCGATCAGGAAGTTCCGCAGGTCCTCGTTGTGGATCAGGTTCCGGATCTTTTTCTCCGCCAGGGAGTTCTTGTGCCGGAAATAGTCCAGGATCAGTCCCCGACTGTCGAACAGGAAGGGGAGGAAGGACGTGAGACGCTCCTTTCCCTCCTTGAGGAGCGGATTTTCGCCGGTGCTCCAGTCGCAGATTTCCTGGGAGATCCTCTGCAGCAGGGAAAAGTAGGCTTTGATTCCGGTTTTTTCCTGGGGGAAAGCCTTGCTCAGGGCCTGGACCGCGTCCCGGTAGGAGCGCGGAATAAAATCAAAGTGCGGGGCCACCAGGCGGAAGGGGGATTCCACGAATTCCAGTTCCCGCCGTACTCCGAGATCATCCAGTACGTGAAAGACCAGGCCCGCGGAACCGATGGGGGCTGCGGTCAGGTCGAACACGAACCCTTTTTTCTTGAAACTGGCCATCATCCCGCCCGGGCGGGACTCCTTTTCACACACCAGGACGTTCAGGCCCCTGCGAGCCAGGTAGGTCGCGCAGGTCAGGCCTCCCATGCCGGAGCCCACCACGATGGCATCGTAACTCTCACGAAGGGGGGAGGGGGAAGGGGTCATCGACTCTTGTTCTCCGCGCAAAGCTCCTGGATGGGCCGGATGCCGGGTTCCTGGACGATCTCTTCAATATATGATGAATACGAAACAGGGGTCAATGTTGTATAGGGTTCAATGTCGTATAGGGTTCAATGTCGTATAGGGTTCAATGTCGTATAGGGTTCAATGTCGGAAACCTCTCATCCCGACCGCCGCGGGCTTCAGAAGAGGTTCGATCTCGCAGGGAGGGGCCTGGTTCATACCCTCGATTTTAGTGGATAGATTGTCTAAAATAAGAAACCGGAGGAAGAAACCGGAAAGGGAGTGATTGGATGAAACGGAACGTTTTTACGGGTGTGGTTTTTTCAATCGCAGTCATTCTGATCGCGGGATGCGGTGGAGGGGACGAGGAATATTTTCCGGGACCGCCCCAGGTCCCCCTGCAGTCGTGCACGGTGGAACCCCCGAACGGAGCGGAACGGGTTCCGGTGGCCGAGGTGGTCAGGATCCGGTTTCACGAGGCCCTGGCGGTGGAGGAGACGCCGGTCCTGGAACTGCATGTCGGGCGGAGGGAGAAAGAACGTGCCGGTGCCGCCGTTCCTCTGAAACAGGTTGGCCTCCGGGACGACAGGACCCTGATCCTGTATCCCCTGGAAGATCTTGCCCCGGGGACCTCCTACGAGGTGTGGCTCCTGGAAGACCCCGCCTTGCTTCCTGAAAGCTCCCAGGGCCTGCCCGTGATGCTTACGGGGTTTCGGGCCTCCGGAAAGGCCCGGTCCGGAAGCGTGGTGGATTTCGATCCCCTGGACCCCCGTCGTCTCACCCCCTATCCCTGTGATATCTACTGCGAACCCGACTCGGGTACGGCCACCGGCCTGCGCCGGAGCATCTCCGAGGAAAACCGTCCGTTCAACATCCGGGCCGGCGAACTGGAGAAGGGGGACGGGTTCGGAACGTTTCCCCGGTTCGCCCTGCCGCTGACCGGGCCGATCCACGACCGGTTCCTTTCCCTGGACCCGGCCGAGACCCTGGATCCGGCAGGACCGCTGTTCCTGGTGAATGTGGATCCGGACTCCGATGGTTATGGGGAGAGGGCGGCCCTGGTCGTGGAGGAGGACCCTTTTGGAAAGGCGCTGGGTAGGCCGGAACACGCCCTGACCATCTTTCCGGCCCGGCCCCTGCGCCCGGCAACCACGTATGCCCTGGTGGTCACCCGCAGGCTCGCCGGACCGCAGGGAGGATCGGTGGACCCCTCCGATGTCTTCCGGCGGGTCCTGCAGGGGGATGCAGACCCGGGGCTGGACAGGGCCCGGGAGGTGATCGGGCCGGTGGTGGATGTTCTGACCTCATCGACCTTTGAGCTGCCTCTGCCGGCCAAGGACCTGGCGCTGGTCCTTCCCTTCACCACCCGATCGAAGGAAAACCTCGCCGGGGATCTGTTGGCAATCCGTGATTATCTGGCCGCCACCTCCCCGCAGGATCCTCCCCGGGTAGTGGTGACCTATTCATCCGAAGAACCGCCCCGGCAGGGGATGTCCCACGAACACGTGGGGCGGTATGTGAACGGTACCGTGGCGTGCAGGGAGTTTCGCGGGGAGGACGGCCTCTTCGATCTGGAACTGATCCACCAGAGGCCCGAGGAAGCGCCTTCGGTGCCCTTGGAGTTCATCATGACCCTTCCCCGGGGCGCTTCGGCCGGGATGCCGGCACGGCTGCTGATCTTCCTGCACGGGATCAACGACAGGAAGGAGATGATGTACTCCTTCTCGGACGCGCTGGCACGGGAGAATATTGCCGCCATCGCCATCGACACCGTGGAGCATGGCTCGAGAAAGACCAACCCGGACTGGGATGCCTGGGTCGGGTTCCTCTCCATCGCGGACATCGCCAAGGGCCGTGACAATATGCGGCAGACCCACGCGGACCTGCTCTCGCTCACCCGGGCCGTTCAGCTCAGCTTGAACGATGCCCTGGGCGAGCCGGTCCTGGAGACCGAGCGGCTCGTCTTTGCAGGCTATTCGCTGGGGGGGATCCTGGGGACCGGCTATCTGTCCCTGGAGCCCTCCGTTCAAGGGGGCGTGCTCTTCGTCATGGGGGGGCCGTTCATTGAGATCGCCGTGCGGAACAGCATCCTGGAGCCGGGGGGAACGGTTTTCCTCATACTGGCCAACCTGCTGGGGCTTCTTCCGGGCAGCACGGCCGAGCTGCTGGGGGCCGGGGCGGGTATCAACCAGGAGATCCTGGACCCGGGGGACCCGATCAGCTACGCATCGCACGTGAACGGAACGGCCCTGACTCCCACGGATACGATGAAAGACCTGCTTCTCCTCGGGGTCCTGGGCGACACCACCATGGCCAACCGTACCAGCGAGAACATGGCGCGGGCCTTCGGGATGGAGATCGTTCGGCCCGTGGTCTGGGACGTGCCGACTCTCGACCCCGTGGCGGCGCCCCTGGCCGGAAACGGTCCCAACGGGAAGACAGCGGGCCTGGTGCAGTTCGACCGGGTCACCAAGAACGGAGAGACGGTGCCCGCGGACCACGGGGACATGATCAGCGGGGACGAACCCCGGGGGGTGGCAGTCCACTTCCTGAGCACCTGCCTGGACAACGGGCAGGGGGAGATCCTGAGCGGCGATCCCGGCGGAACCAACCCGTGACGGTCCAGGCGCCGCCGATAAACCGGTGAGCAGAAACCGGCCGGCCGCCGGATAAGGATGAAGAAATGGAATGGTGGTAAGTAATTTTCTATATCTATATGCATTGCTGTCCAAGATAATCTGAAATCAGATATCCGTTCCTTTCATTTCAAGCAT
>CAYTRL010000166.1:0-12117 GCA_964439795.1 uncultured Thermodesulfobacteriota bacterium | reverse complement strand
GGAGATGTCCGGACGGGGGAACGGATCTTGAAAAGTAAAAAGGGGATGTCTGCTTCGGAAATCTCTTTATAAATTTCTTTAAGGTATTTTATTTATATATTGACAAATCAAGAAAATTCTTATATGCAGTGTTCAATTTTCCGATAAATACCACCATCGTGCGATCTTGACTTTTTGACGCGTTGCATTACAATATCAGGTGACCCTTTCAGTGACTGAGGGACGGATCCGGATAACCACCATGAGGGTATGGGCATATGATTGGTATTTTTCGGGAGGAGGTTTACTCCCCCAACCGCATTGGTGACGACGCAGAAATCCTGCGTCTAACCGCGGAATCGATCCGAAGACAGGGGTATGCCGTCGAGCTGAAAACGCCGGAAGAGCTTACTCCGGAGACGCAGCCTGACATGGCGTTCGCCATGTGCGAGGGCCCCATCTGCCTGGGTATCCTGGAGAGATGGGAAGCCCTGGGGTATGCAATCGTCAACACCCCGGCGGCCATCCGGAACACGCACCGCTACCGGATGCTTCCCCTCCTGGACCGGACATTGGTCCCCTTTCCCAAGACCATGCTCATTCAGACCACCGAGAGCGTCAACGGACACTTCGATATCCCCAAAGGGGTATGGGTGAAACGCGGAGATGTGCACAGCACACAACCGGAAGATGTCCAACTCCACTTCGATCGGCACTCCATTGATCGGACCCTGCGGGCCCTCCATGAACGATGGGTAAAACAGGCTGTGCTGCAGGAAAATGTCGAGGGAGACATTATCAAATTTTACGGGGTGCCCCAGCAGAAGTGGTTCCGGTATTTCTACCACAAGCCCGCGGAGAAACACGGCTACCCCTTCTCCCCGGAACAGATTCAGAAGACGGCGGAGATGGCGGCTGCAAAGCTGGGGCTTCAGGTCTTTGGCGGTGACTTCGTGGTCACCGAAGACAGCCATTACCTGATCGATATCAACAGCTGGCCAAGCTTTGCTCCCTGCAGAGAAGAGGCCGCAGAACAGATCGCATCCTACCTGATCCGGCGCTACCAGCGGTGGGAGCCTCAGGATACCTTCCAGTGGAGGTCAGCTTGAATTCGGAGCCCGTTGAAACAGATTCCCAGCGATCCCCGGAGGGGATCAAAACTTCCGAACAGATCTTTCAAGAAGAGCAGCAATACCTGGCCCCCGGCGTTCAGAGCATCGGCCTCCACTCCCGACTGGTCATGGAACGCGGAAACGGCGTGTTCTTGACCGATGTCAACGGCAAGACCTACCTGGACTTTTTTTCCGGCGTGACGGTCGGCAGCCTCGGTCACGGCCACCCCAAATATTCGGCCGCTCTGAAAGAGCAGGTGGACCGGGTGACCACCGGAAGCTTCTGCACCCCCAACCGTATGGCGTTCCTGAAACGACTCGCCGGACTCGCACCGGGTGATCTGAAAAGAACACAGCTGTACAGCGGCGGATCCGAGGCGGTGGAAGCGGCCCTTCGGCTGGCCAGGGCTTACACCCGGAAGTTCGAGACCATCGCTTTCTGGGGAGGCTTTCACGGAAAGACCGGAGGCGTCCTGGGGCTGGTGGGAGACAAGTTCAAGCACCAGCACGGCCCCCAGAGCCCGGGAGGGTTCCTGAGTCCCTATGCCAACTGCGCCCGGTGCCCATTCGGCGTGAAACACCCGGAATGCTCATTCCTCTGCGTGGAATTCCTCCGAAAGAAGATCCGCCACGAGACCACGGGGGCCATCGCTGCCATCCTCGTGGAACCGGTTCAGGGCACCTCGGGAAACGTGGTCCCGCCCCCCGGATACCTCCAGGCCCTTCAATCCGTCGCCCGGGAATACGAGGCGTTGCTGATCGCGGATGAGATGATTACCGGGTTCGGGAGAACCGGAAAGCTGTTCGGGGTGGAGCACGACGGCATCGTTCCGGACATCATGACCCTCGGAAAAGGAATGGGAGGCGGGTTTCCGGTGAGTGCGCTGATCTCCACCGACGAGATCGTCTCCGCTAGGCCGTTCTGCCTCCCCAGCGCCAGCTCTTCCAGCTACGGCGGAAACCCGCTGGCTTCGGCCGCTGCCCGCGTCACACTGGACACGATCATGGAGGAAGACCTGGTGGAGAATTCCCGCCGGGTGGGAGACTGGATCCTGGAAAAGATCCGCTCGTGGGAACCCCGCTACTCGTTCATGGGCCGCCTGCAGGGACAGGGCCTGATGATCGGCCTGGACCTGGTCCGCGACAAATCATCCGGCGAACCCTGGACCGCAGAGGCCTGCGGAGAGCTGTTTCAGCGCGGTCTGCGGGAAGGGATCATCCTGATGATCTCCAGTTCGGCCCTCCGGATCAATCCCGCGTTGACCATCTCGCAGGAGGAGGCGGCCCAGGGCCTGGAAACACTGGAAAAGCTCTTCGACAATGCAGAACGGGACGGCCTCTTTCTCCGGTAAGAATCCGCGCAGCAACAACCACCCCCTGCATTCCCCTGAGGGGTGAACCCATTCCGGGCAAAGGTTTCAGCTGTTCCGGGCCACGCCCGGCGCGGATGTCCGGGCGAGCTGATCCCGCCATGAAGGAACAAAACGATGGCAACCGACCGACTCCGCGGCGCCCTGGTGGGTTTTGGAAACATGGCCGAGAAAGGACACCTGCCGGGCTGGATCCGCAATAGAAAGGTTTCGCTTGTAGCGGTGTGCGACCCGAGCCGGCAACGGAGAACCCGGGCGCGGCAACTCCTGCCGGAAGCCGGGGTCCACGCCTCCCTGGAAGAGCTGCTCGACCGGGAATCCCTGGATTTCGTAGATATCTGCACCCCTCCACCATACCACGCATCCTGCATACTAAGCGCCTTGAACCGGGATCTGCACGTTCTTTGTGAAAAGCCGTTCGTCGGCACACGGGCTGAATTCCAACGTATCGCCCGGCTCAGTGCCAAAAAAAAGCGGATCGCCTTTCCGGTACACAACTGGAAGCACGCCCCGATCCTGGCGCGGCTGCAGAGCTGGATCCGGGAGGGACGGCTGGGGCGGGTTCTTCACAGCGAGTTTCACACCCTTCGGACCCAGCCGGCCATCGGGCTTACCCCCTGGAGGGGCGAGAAGGAAAACGCGGGGGGTGGCGGCATCCTCCTGGATCACGGCTGGCACGTGGCCTACCTCCTCATGAATTTTCATGGGGAAGCCCCTCAGGCCGTCTCGACGTGGATGCACCCGTGCCCGGCGGCAACGGGAGAGGCGGAACAGACCGCCCACCTGCTCCTGGAATTTCCCTCCTCAACGGGATCCATGTTCCTCACCTGGAAAGCCGGGCGACGGCACAATTCCGCCCGGGTGTACGGCGAGAACGGGTTCGCGGTTCTGGAGGACACCCGGCTGACACTGTACAAAAAAAACGGCAACGGAAAGACCTCGATCTTTCGGTCTCCCCTGTCCGAGGGCTCGCATCACCCTCACTGGTTCCCACCCGTGGTGAAAGGGTTTCTACAGGCCATGGACCACCCCGAGCAGGCAGGAAAGGAACTGGAGGAAGCCCGGTTCTGCCTGGAGATCATCCGGAACGGCTACGATTCCATCCGGAAGGGGGGAAAACGGTTGCCCCTTGCGCAGGGCGGGGGAGCATAAAGGTTCCATCAGCATGGTTCTGTCCCGGGGTTTCCGGAATGGTGAAAATACGATAATATTTCTCGATTCGATTCCGACGAACAAGAAAGCCTCGAATACAAGGCGGACGAAGGCCCCCCCTGCATACCGAGGCCAATCTTCACAAAAGGCCGCTCCATTACGTAGAGATCTTTTTCCCTAATTCTGTTTGGGAAGGAGTGTGGAAACAATGGCAGGCATAGACAAAGCCCTGGTTCTCCTCCCCCCCCGCCCCGGGAGTTCACTTCACCCGGAACAGATCAGCCCGCTGGTCCGGGTGGGCGGCATCACGCTCCTCCAGCGTACCCTCTACAACCTGCAGTGGGCCGGAATCCGTGAGGGCGTTCTCCTGTCCTATGGACGCTGGCCCGAAGCGGAACAGGCCGTGAGACTGGATGAAAAGAACCAGGTGTTCACCTGGATCACGCTTTCGGATATGGAACCGGGGAGCGAGGAGGAGGCAAGGCTGAAGCGCCTGCTCTCCGGTCCGGTTCTTGTTCAGTTTCCCGGGTGGATCGTTGCCCGAAACCTGATTCAGGACCTCCTCCGGGACACGAAACCCGGCAGCCCGTTTCCGGAGAACGGTACCGTGCTGGAAGCGGCCGATCGGTATCAGCCGGGGCCGGAATCCTTCCCTGCGCTGGCCGTGGTGCCCGCCCATCGTGTTCCGGGCCTGACCCGGTCCCTGCTCCGGAAAACCCCTCTGGAGGAGGTGAAAAACCTGCTGAACGAGGCCCCACAGCCGCAGATCCGTACCATCGACGAACCGGAACTGATCCGGGTGCAGGAACCCGAAGACCGGGGTCCGGCGGAAGAACTCCTGCTCCAGGGACTCATCAAACCCACGGAGAGCTGGCTTTCACGCAACTTCGAACGGAAGGTATCCCTGTCCATATCCCGCCGGCTCCTGCACACGGAAATCACCCCGAACCAGGTCAGCATCTTCTCTCTGCTCATGGGCCTGGCCAGCGCGCTCCTGTTCCTGCCGGACAACAAAGGCCTGCACGTAAGCGGGGGCCTTCTCCTTCTGTTCTCCAGCATCGTGGACGGCTGCGACGGGGAGCTGGCGCGGCTTCGCTACCAGGAATCCCGCGTGGGATCCTGGTTGGATTTCCTGGGGGACAACCTGGTGCACATGGCGGTCTTCTTGTGCATCGGGTTCGGGCTCTACCAGCGGGGTGAGGGAACCGTCTACCTGCTTCTGGGAATCGCAGCGGCCGTGTCCACCTGTCTGGCCGCCTCGTCCGTCTTTCTGCGGGTCGTCCTGAAGAGCAAATCCTCGGTGATCACCTTTGCCACGCCGGTCCGCGTGGAGGAGATGGAACAGGCCACGGGAAGGCTTCGCAAGCAGATCGACTTTACGGACAAGATCAGCAACCGCGACTTCATCTATGCGATCCTGATCCTTGCCGTTGCCGGACAGATGTGGCTCTTCGCCTGGCTCAGCGGCCTCGGATCCATGTTCTATCTCGGCTCGCTGACCTACCTCTACTGGCGCATGGGGATCATCGGAGGGGGCTCCCGCCGGGCCACTTCGTAGAAAGGCCTGCCTGGGGGGAATGTACAGGGGGGTGTTCGATAGAGGGGGTCAGGCGTCCTCGAGCTTGTCCCGCATTCTTCGCTTCAGGTCCTTGTAGGATTTTTCCCGCAGGATCTTCTGCATCTGGCTCCGGAGATCGATGACCAGGCTCACGCCGTCCAGCTGGATGTCCTGGATCAACCACGTGCCCTTCACGTCCCCCATGCAGAAGGACACCTCCACCATCCCCTCATCCGGATGCTCCACCACCGTATCCACCTGGGCCTTGGCACCGTTCAAGGAGACATCCTCCACCTCCACCTCCGTCCCGGTGAAAAACTCCGAGGACTTCGGGTAAGCGACCTTCTCGAGCAGTTCCTGAAAAAGTTGTACGAAGTTTTTTCTTTCCTCCTTCGAGAGGGTGTCCCAGGTCTTCCGGAGGCAGGCCCTGCAGATCTCCGTCAGGTCGAAATAAGCGGAGATCTCGCGGGAGATCGCAGCCTCCTGCTTCGGGTCCTGGGTTTCGGCAAGGCGCTTCACATCCTTGAGAAGCGCCCGGACCGGATCCGCCGGACCGGATCCTTCCGGCTCCGGGCCCGCACCCCACAGGAACAGGACGGTTACGAGCAGAATCCAAATCCAACCTCTATTCCGGACCATCATCCTCTCCTCTTCTTCGGTTCGAACCTCCGCGCAACCCGTATGAAACGGGACCATTATAAGTGAACGGAACATTGAACACCACCGCCTTTCCTGGTATACCTGGACCTTCTTTGCAACGAGAAACAGAAGGCAACCCCACAATGACACACACCGAGCGACCCGGACTTCCCGGGCGCCTGCTTCCCCTGCTTCTGACGGCGCTGCTGCCGGTTCTGCTCTCCCCGCAGGTCCGGGCCGAAGAGGCACCGGATGTCCAACTTGAAACTCCCAGGGTCCATTCGCTCACCCTGAACGAGATCATCCGCATCGGGGTGGAGGCCAGCCCCAAGCTCTGGGCGCAGCGGTACGTGATCGAGGCGGCGGAGGCGCAGTGGAAACAGGCCAAGGCGGGCCTGTATCCCCGTATGGAGTATCTCCAGCTCTTCGGCCCCGTGAACCAGGCCCGCGGAAACCAGTTTTATTCGCCGGATGACCGCACGGACCTTCTCAACGGCCTGGGCCCCTTCACCCGGCTGGAACTCATCGTAAACCAGCCCCTGTACACCTTCGGAAAGATCCGCTCTCACAAGGATGCGGCACGGCAGGGAATGAAGGCGAAAGAGGCCTCCCTGGACCGGTTTCGCCTGGAGCTGGTCAAAACACTCAAGGAACTTTACTACTCGCTCCTCCTGAACGAGGATCTCCACCGCATCGTGTCGGACACGGAGGAGCAGTTCAGCAAGGCGGTGGAACGGGCGGAGGAGTTCCTGATGGACGACACGGGCACCCTCACCCAGCAGGACCTGCTCAAGCTCCGGTACGGTCTGAGCCGGTCCCGGGAGCAGCTCGTGGAGATCCGCAAGGGCAGAAAACTGGTGCACGCAGCCCTCAAGCGCCTGCTGTACCTCCCCAAGGGGGAAGACTTCGCCGTGACCGAGAGACACCTGAAGCCGGTGAAGATCGATCTCAAGGACCTGGCCACCTATCAGGAAACAGCCACCCGGCTGCGGCCGGAGTTCAAGGAGCTGGACCGGGGCATCCTGGCCCGGAAGGCGGAGCTCCGGGCGGCGCAGCGGGAGTACTTCCCCGACCTGTTCGCCAGCGGTATCTTCCGGTACGCCGTGGCACCCAACCGGGACGAACAGGAGAACCCGTTCGTGGTGGAAGATTTCAACTACCTGAACGGGGGCGTTTTCCTTGGCTGCCGTCTGGCCCTGGATTTCGGGATCCCCCAAAGGATCGCAGAGAAAAGGGCCGAGGTGTTCACCCTGCTCCAGGAGCAGCGGGACGCCATCTCCGGCATGCTCCTGGAGGTGGAGAAAGCCTATCAGGAGGTGGTGGAAAAGCAGGAGAGACTGAAACACGCACGGAAATCCCGAAAGAACGGACGTGCCCTGGCGGCCCTCAGCGGGGCCAGCTTCCACCTGGGGCTGGGCGAGGCGCGGGATACTTTCGAGGCGTTCGGCATCTACACCGAGGCCGCGGCTAAATACTACCTGGCCGTCAAGGATTTCAACGTGGCCGTGGCCGAACTGGCACGGACCACGGGGAAGAACTTCCTGGATGACCGGTAAGGGGCTGTTGATCCCTGCCGTTGATCCCCGCCCCTGAGAAACCTTTTCAAGATCCGTTCCCGGGAGCCGGAGGCTACGGGACTACCTTCCGCGGCTGGCCCATCTTCCACAGCTTGTACCGCGTGCCCACCGGCAGAATCCTGAGCACCGAGGGAAGCACCACAACGGCAGCCACCAGGCAGGAGCCCATGGCCAGAGTCAGAAGGGCCCCGATGCTGAAGATCCCCTGGTGACGCGCGATCATCAGGGCCCCGAATCCGCCCATGGTCGTGAGCGTGGACAGGGTGATGGCCCGGCCCGTGCTGCTTCCGGCCACCTCTTCTTCCGACGACCCGCCCCCGAGGAAGTGACGTACAACGTGAATGCCGTTGTCCACGCCGATCCCCACCAGCAACGGCATGATCACCAGGTTCGCCGGGTTGAAGGCGATGTGAAAGATGCGCATCCCGAGCAGGACCCAGAGGGCCGCCAGCCCCAGAGGCAGAAGGGCGAAGAGCACGAGCACGGGATGGCGGAAGTCGATGAACAGGATAATCAGGATCGCACAAAGCGCATAGAGGCCCCCCTGCAGGTATGCATCCAGCAGGGCTCGGGTAGCCTCGTAGTTGGCCACGGCCGGCCCCGTGACGTCGGGGTTGACCGTCCGCAGCTGTTCCACAAAAGGCCGCTGCGGTTCCAGTTCCCACACATCTTCCTTGGGGTAGATCTGGATCAGCCACTTTCCGGTCTTACCCAGAAACCGCTTTTTCATCAATGCCGGCAGGGTTTCCAGTGTGGGGGGCAAGGGGTCGAGGGATGCTGCGAGGGTTTCGATCTTACGGCGGAAGTCGGAGAAAAGCCTCTGCTGGTACCGCTCCAGGCTCGCCGCTTCCACGCCCGGCTCTTCCCGCTCGAGAAGGCGCAGGACCCGTTCCGTCCGCAGGCTCGCCCCGGCGACCGTGTCCGGGGGAGCCAGGGCCCCCTGTCCGTCGCGCTCCGCGGGTTCCCCCTTTTCCTCCTCACGGAGCTTGAAACGGATCTTGGACAGCCACCGGCGGACCTTTTCCGGGGCCGGGGCCGGCGGGGCCTCCTCCCGGACCGCCACATCCTCCATGACCGGCGCCAGGCGCCGGACCTCCTCGATCCGACGGGACGGGTCGTCCGGCAGGTAGGATGCAAGGCTTTCCACGCCGCTGACCAGCGACAGCTGTTCGTACTGCTTCATCTTCCGCCAAGCCTCGTCACGTGAACCGGCCATGTCCACGGCGAAGATGCTGGAGTTGCCCTGGGCCTCTAGGAGCCGCAGCTCCCACTCCACGGGCTCGGTTCCCCTGGGCTGAAGGTGAAGCAGGTTGTAATCGAAGCGGAGGCTCTCCCAGGAAAAGGCGGCCAGCACCGACACACACAGGGCGGCCAGCAGGGCCCCTTTCGGGTGACGGGCGGGCCACCCCAGGGCACGCTCCACGGAGGACCTTCTGAGCCGGCCCTTCCCCGCGCCAACGCCCTTGCGGTTCCGGTCCATGAGAAAGATCAGTGCGGGAAGGACGACCAGGGCGCCTGCCAGGCAGAACAAGATCCCCCAGCCCGCAATCCACCCGAACTCCCGGATCCCGCGAAACCGGGAGAAGCTCAGGGCCATGAAGGCGGCGGCCGTGGTGAGCCCGCCGCTGAGGATGGCCCGGCCCACGCGCTGCAGCGTGGTCTTCAGGGAGGCTCCGGGGTCGTCCGCCAACCCCTGTTCCTTTTCATAGCGCGCGACCATGTGGATACCGAAATCGATCCCCAGCCCGATCAGGATGCTTCCGAAGGCCATGGACAGGATGGTCAGGTGCCCCACGGTGAGGCAAAGCCATCCCAGGGCCCAAACCACACCGAACCCCAGCACCAGCACGGCCACCAGGGGCTTGCGCGCCTCCCCGAACCCCGCCATGAACACCATCGTCACCAGCGCCAGGGCCAGCCACATGGCCCGCTTCATGTCCTGCAGGCTCGAGGTCATCTCGCTGGAGCCGATCGCCGGGGTCCCGGTGATGCCCGCCGTCACGTCCGGGATTTCCCGGGAGACCTCCTGGATATGTCCCCGGATCCTTTCGATGGCGGCCCCCTCCGGGTTGAAGCTCCCCTCCACCTCCTTCAGGTATGCCAGCACGAAGACCCACCCCCGCTCTTCATCCGCCAGGTATCCGTCCGAGCTCAACCCTCCCCCTTCCTGGAGAAAGGAATTCCAGGGCGAGAGATAACGAGGAGTGTCGGTCAGCCACACGTAGAGGCTGTCCATCATGGAGCTCAGGAAGGTCAGGTCCTCCGGGTCCACCCGATCTTCCTTCCCGTCTTTTTCCTCCCGGGCGACCGTGTCCGGATCCTCCGAGAACAGACCCGACACCGCCGTCTGGACCAGGGCGCTGCTGATGCGCCGGTTCACCGACTTCAGGAGGTTCACCAGGCCCGGAGAGGCGGCCAGCCGGGCAAGGAGGTCCTGGTTCTTCTCGATCTTCTCCCGCAGTTCCACGATCTTGTCCGGTTCCAGGAAGAGAAGGGCCTGTCGCTGGAACTGATCCGGAGGGATCCGTGAAAAAACCTTTTTCACGGGCACCGGATCGTTCTCCAGGCGATCCGCCAGTCTGTCGGCGAACCGTTTGGCGGCCTCCAGGTCCTTGGACGAGAGGACGATGATGATGTATTCATCCGGGAATTCACGCCGGTATTCCATGAAGTTCATGGCGGAGGGAGATTTCTGCGAAAGCAGAATGTTTCTCTCGGTCCAGAACTCCAGATGCCCGCGCGTGTACCAGAGGCTCAGTCCGGTGAGGATCAGGGCCGCGGCGAGCACGGTGAACGGATGGCGGCTGATGACCCGGTGCAGGAAGAGAGCGACCTTGTTCCAGAGTGTACCTTGCATATGAACGTTTCCCGAAGGCCGAAGCGTGAATCATGAAGGACGGGGAAGATGCCCGATCAGGAGGCGAACACTCCGGCAGGGAGGCGGGCAAGCTGCGGCTGATCCGGCACGCAATAGTATCCGATGAAACCGAACACGATGAGCAGCAGGGCGATGAACAGGAAGAGATAGAGGTAGAACCTTCGCAACGGTCGCCGGACCTTTCCCCCGCCTTCCGGCTTCTTCTCCAGAGGACGGAGCATCAAGAGGATCCCCGGGACCAGGAGTCCGGCCAGAATCCCGCAAACCATCCAGATCACGTACGCGGGGCAAGCAAAGGCGGCAATCAGTCCCGCCACCAGTCCGGGGATGAAACCGTTGAAAAACCACCCCACCGAATCCCTTTCCTTCTTCCGTGCCAGGAAAAAACAGAGAACGCCCAGCAGGACAGCCCCCAGGAAACCGACCCCCAGCCTCAAGAAAAAAACCTGAGCTTCCCCCATCCTGCAACTCCTTTTAAAAACAGTGAAATCAGAACCGAGAACTTTGCGCTTTCCGCTCCATCCCACAATCAACGTCCGTGAACACCGACAACGGCTCCCGGGTCCATGAACGGTTGTATCGTTTTATCGGACGGCCCCCCGCGTGTCAAATTTTTCCGCCGGAATACGCTCCATGCGGGAACACCCGTTACCGGTAGCCGGAGGCCGGATGGACCCGCAGCCACCGCTCCAGGATGAACAGGGCCCAGAGAATGTAGGAGCGGTCCACGCGCCCGGACCGGTGCTCCTCCACCAGGTTTCCCACAGCCCCGGGACGGAACAGCCCGGCCGTCCCTGCTTCCGGGCACTCGAAAAGTTCCCGGACCCGGTCCCCGAAATCTCCCCGGAACCACGGAGAAAGAGGAAGACTGAACCCGGTCTTTTTGCGGTGGACAATCCCGGGCGGCAGCCAGCGTTCCCCGTACCGTTTCAGGATGTACTTCTGGGTGAGCCCCCTGAGTTTGTACCGGTGCGGCAGGCTCGCCGCGAACTCCATGAACGGATGATCGAGAAACGGGGACCGGCACTCCAGGGAAAGGGCCATGGTGGCGGTATCCACCTTGGGAAGGATGTCCCAGGCAAGATAGGAATCCACGTCCACGGACAGCAGACGGTCCAGCCAGGGGGTCTCCCCGCGAAAACGTGAAAACAGGGACGTGAAGTATGCCTCCGAAGGGCGCGGGTCCGGAATACGCGACAGGGTCTCCCGCGTGTACAGGGCGTGCCGGTCCACACCGCCGAGCTGATCGAACTGGTGCAGATACCCCCGGGCTTCCGGCAGGTTCAAAAAGCGAAGAAACTTGCTCCAGCGGTTCCGGGTCTCTCCCCTTCCCCGCTGTCCACCGGAAAAATCCGGCACCCTCCCCCGAAGCAGGCGGGCGAGCCCGACGTACATGTACCGGTCGTAGCCGGCCAGGTTCTCGTCCCCGGCGTCCCCGCTCAGCACCACGGTCACCTCTTGCCTTGCCCTGCGGGAAAGCGTATACAACGGGACCAGGCTCGGGTCCGCCAGGGGTTCCGGACAGCGTGGCAGAAGTTCGTCCAAAACTTCCAGCCTGTCCGGATGGAAAAAGCAGACGCGGTGATCGGTCCCCATCATCCGGGACACCCATCGCGCATACGGAACTTCGTCGTGCCGGGGAGACAGCGTTCCCACGGAAAACGTCTTCAGGGGTTGTGCCTGTTCCCTGGCGGCGATTGCGGTGACCAGGCTGGAGTCGATCCCCCCGCTGAGGAACGCGCCCACCGGCACGTCGCTGAGCAGATGCAGCCGCACCGTGTCCAGCAGCAGCGCCTCCAGCTCCTCGACCACGTCATCATCGCGGCCGGGCCGCTTGTCCGTGAAGCGCAAG
>CAYTRL010000165.1:0-12161 GCA_964439795.1 uncultured Thermodesulfobacteriota bacterium | reverse complement strand
ACCTGGATCCCGGATCAAGTCCGGACGAGAAACGCCCCCGCTAGCCCGTAAACTCCCAACCCTCCCTCTCCTGGATCCCGGATCAAGTCCGGGATGACGATACCCATGGGACTCATTTCAAACACACGGATCAGAAGACGCCCCGGAGGCCCACCCACACCATCCGCCCCGGCGCCGCCTTGCGGGGGTCCTCCTCGTAGTACTCGTCGAGCAGGTTTTCCACGTCCACGTAGACCTCCACGTACCGCCTGGAGACCTTTCGGAACGGGAACTTCTGAGAAACGTGAAGCTCCCACAGCCCGCTGGCCGGGAGCATCTCCTGCACCCCCGGCTGCGCCTTGGGCTCGTAACTCTGGGAGGAGGTGTAAGAATAGACGGCCCCGGCTGTGAGCCCGAAGGAGGCCTGGTAGCGCACCTCCACGTTGACCACGTTGGGGGGGCGGAAATCTAGGGACCGGCCGGTGTTCTTGTCCTCCGTGTCCAGGTAGGTGTAGTTCGCGAACAGGCCCAGGCATTCCCAGGGGTGCCAGAACGTGGTCAGTTCAAGGCCCTGGAGCAGCGCCCGGTCCACGTTCCGGTACTGGAAGGTGTTGCCGAACTCCTTCCGTGCGATGAGGTTGTCCACATCACTGCGGAACAGGGTCAGGGAACCGCCCGCGTAACGGTTGCCGTAGCTCCCCTCCACGCCCACCTCGTAGTTCAGGCCCGTCTGGGTCTTCAAGTCCTCGTACCCACCCTCCGCCGAGTAGAGCTGCCGCAGGGTGGGAAAGCTGGTCTTTCGGGCCGCCGACGCGTGCAGCTCGATCTGCGGGCTAGGCCGGTACAGGAGACCCACCTGGAAATCCACGGAATCGATGTCGTCCCCCGGGGGCTTTCGTTCGCCGTCCGAAAAGGCCTTCAACTTTCGAAAGTAGTTGTACCCCACCCCGGCCACCAGGCTGAGGCTCTGCAGTGACTGGACATCAAAACCCTGAAGGGGGTGGATCTCGTCCTCCAGGGAGAAGGTGTACACCTCGGACTTATACTGGTCCCAGGGAGCCCCGGTTTCGTCCTGGGTCTTCACCGAATCGTTTTCGTACCGGAACCCCGCCCGGAGGAAGCTCCACTTGCCCAGGTTCCACCAGGCGTTCTGGAAGGTCCCGTACACCTGGTTGTCGTGCGAGGAAACGGCCCGCCCGTCGGAGGCGACCTGTTGGAAGGTGGTGTCGGTGTAGGTCTTGAGCCTATTCTCGAACCGGTTGTAGAAGAACTGGCCCTTGATTCCCAGGTTCTCGGTGATGAAACACTCGATGAACTCGTTCAGGTACCACCGGTCCCAGTCCTTCCGCCACAGGGTGGGGTTGAGATCGTTCATGGGAAACGGCACCCCGCCGTCGAAGGCATAATACCCCCCACCCATGGAAACGGTTACCCGTTCATAGATGTCGAGGCTCACCCTTCCCGAGATGTTGTACCGGTCGTAGTCGCTGTTCACGCGCAGACGGTCGGGCTGGTTCAGCGCACCGGGGAATTCCCTGGAGACGGGGTAGCCGTCCGAACGGTCGTAGCTCCCGCCGATCACGTAGTCCACCGGCCCCCGGGCCCCCTGGTTCTGGGCAATCGTGCGGAAGCTCTTGTAGTCCCCGAACCGCTGGTCCAGGAACGAGCGAAACCCCTCTCCCTTTTCGGTCACGATGTTGACGATACCGCCCGCCGAGTTGGCCCCGTAGAGCACGGAAGAGGGCCCCTTGATCACCTTGATCTTGGCCACGTTGTCCAGGAGGATCTGAGAGAGGTCCACGCGCTTCATGTACGGTTCGGTCAGCGGCATGCCGTCGATGAGGATGAGGGTGTCCGTGGTTTCATACCCCCGCAGCCGGATCAGTTCCTCGTCCTTTCCGTTCCCGGACAGGGAGCCCCGGGAGGACGAGACCTTACCCCCGGGGATGTAGCGAAGCGCGTCCGCCGCGTTGTTCACCCCCCGGAGCAGGAAATCCTCCCGGGTGACCTCGGTCTGCGTGGCCACGCTTCCGGACGTGAGCTTCTTGTCCGAGACCACGATCTCTCCCAGTTCGAAGACCCTGACACCCGCCGGTGCATCGTCCTCCTCCCGGGTAGGGATCCCCTCCTCCGCCACGGCCTCCTTTTCCAAGGACACCGCCTCCGAGATGACCTTGTCCGGGGTCGCCACCCCCTCCGGTTCCACCCCGGCCCCGAACCCGGGGAACAGGAACAGGACAATCATCGCCGTTACCAGGGAACGTCCTATGAATCCCATGGAGAGATGTGAACCCTTTTTACTACTACAGGCGGAGTCCTCTCCTGTCCTGACGTGTACGCTTGATACGCAAAAACGTTTCTGTTCGCCAGGCTGCCATTGCTTCATGAACTCCCCCTTCACTTTCTGCCGATCACATCCACTTCCACGAGCGGTTTCAGGCTCCGGACATGCTGAAAAAGCCCGATTAAACGTCATCCCTGCCCGGATCGGGGTCCGGGGAAGCCTCCCCCCCGGATCGAAGTCGGGGCAAACGTCTGGATTCGCTTCCTGTCATCATTTCCGTCACCTATTTTGCTGTGTACTCCGGTGCCCGAGCGCTCCACACCAACTCCAGCCTGGATCCCGGATCAGGTGGGTCTAAGGATCAAATCCGGGATGACGGATTAGCATATCTTCCTCGTTTTTCAACACCATCGAACGCCGGGATGACAAAGAATCTTACTCATTCAACAGCCTGCTGAACACGGGTTCCTGCATTATGTAATGTCTGGCTACGAATGTATGTCTTACGAATTCCGGCGAACAAGAAGTGCCCGTATGCAAGGCGGGCGAAGGTCCGGGTCACGAGACAGACCTTTGAGGTCGTCGTAGCGACACGGACCGAGCCCAACGCAGCAGACGGGTGCTTCTTGTTCGCCGGATAATCAGGGTTGCAGCAGGCCGATAGTCCCTCCGTCCATATACTTCAGGTTATAGGCGGACACCGCACTCCCCCAGGGCTGCTCCGCCTCGTCCCACCCCACCGTGAGGTCCCCGATGTCGCTTGTATAAAGATACCCGTGGTGCATGTTTTCCCAGTCCGGAAGCAGTTCCAGGTCTCCTCCGCGCTTGCGGAGCAGGTTGTACCCGTCCGAGGCGGTGAAATCGTACCGGTACTGCTCCGGGGACGCCGTGATCTCCGATCGACCGATGAGATCGGACAGCCGGACCGCCGCGATGACGATGCCCGCGCTGGTATGGAACCCGGAGGTCACGATCCCCTCCAGAAACGTCTCTACTCGCTCCCCGCCGAAATCCACGAACACCCGTTCCGGTCCGGACCAGGGTTCGCCGGGATCCTCCGCCGGCGTGTTGTCGTAGAACGGCTCGTACGCGTCCCACCCTTCCCCGCAGCCGGAGGCACACACCCCCATAAAGAAAACCAGGAGGAAAGCGGTCCGTGCGGACCGGCATCTTCTCTCACCCATGTTCGTCCCCCTATTTATTGTTCCCGCGAACCCCGGTTTCCCCGGACCCGACAGCCCGTACCTTCACCCGGGCTCCACGGATTTCGGCCAAGGCAAAGTGATGAACTCCGCCCCCCAGCAGGGGGGCGCCCGCCCCTCCGGTGATCACGTACAGCACGTCGTCGCGGACCTGCCGGTGAAAATGGTGTTCGTGGCCGGCGAACACCGCCGCGACCCCCGCTTCAGCCAGCAGCCGGTGCAGTTCCGGCCGGGGCAGGCTGTGGAACCCGTACTCCCGGGTGTTCGTGGGGTGCACCGGCCGGTGCAGAAACAGCATGGTGCGGCAGTTCTGCTCCGGGTCGGTAAGCTGTTCCCGCAGCCAGCGGAGCTGCTCCCGCGCGATCTTCCCGCGCAGGCCGGGCTCCTCGGTGTCCAGGCCCATGAACCTCCATCCCCGGTGCCTGAACGACCAGGGAGGGCTCTGGAAACGCGCTTCGTACGCCCCGCGGCCCCCTGCCCCGTCCACGTCGTGGTTCCCCGGCACCGGGAAGAAGGGCGCCCTCAACCCCTTCAGGAGGCCGTCCGCCAGACGGTACTGTTCTTCGGTTTCCTTCCGGAACAGGGCGCGCCCGTGAACCAGGTCCCCGGTGAAGAACACCAGGTCCGGCCCCTCTTCGTTGACGGCATCGATCAGCCGTGAAAAAACCGGTGCCCCCTGCGCCCCGGGCCCACCCACGGACGCGTCCCCCAGGACCGCCACATGCCAGGACCGCTCACAGCCCGTAGACCCGATAAGGAACATGCATAAAACGAGACATCCCGGAGCCGGGAACCGGGAGAGAAGCATCCTTCCGATATCAGAAATCCTTAGAAATGAGCGGCGCGTATTCATCGGATCTCGATCCCCTTGAGACCGGAAACCTGGTCCCGGGTCGGCAGGTCCGGGAACTCGCACCGCATCCCCTCCAGGTGCAAGCGCCCTTTCCGGAAATCCTCCAGGGCCACCTCCCTGCCGTACCCGTCCCGTGCTATCAGCCGCACCTTCCCGCCCGCTGGAAGATCGGGCGCTTTCTCCTTCAACAGCGCCCCGAACGGGAGGACGCCTCCGTGGGCCATCTCCCGGAGCCGGTGCTCCGGGAAGGCACGCCGGTCCTTTCCGGCGACGATGACCAGCCCTCCCGGATCTGTCGGTTCTTCCAGGGTGAGCTGCGTCACGTCCCGGATCGTGAAAGTCTTTGCACCGGGCACGCGCACCAGGTAAACGTACAGGCTCTCCGGATCGAAAAACGCGCTTTCCAGCCCCTGGGCCGGCACCCGTTTTTCGAACCCGTCCGCCGCCCGGACCACCAGGTCTCCGGTGACGCTTCCCGGAACGAGGGAGGCCAGGGGGATCAGCTCCAGGTCTCCCACCGGCGTCCGCTCCATGCCGAGGAGATCCTCCGGAGACAGAAGGCGCTCCCGGCCCTCTCCCGGGAATACAACACGCAGAGATCCCTGGGAGGGGTGAGCGGGGCCTGATGAAGCCCCATCCCCAGCCGGGTCCGGGCCCGTGGGCGTTCCGGATCCACCACCCGCCTGTCCGGCCCACCGGTCCCGGATTCGCCGGAACCCCGCCCGCATCTTCTCCTGCTGCGCACTCAGGACGGTCCCGGGATCCTCATCGTTCATCAGGACCTCCTGCAGGCTGATCTCCAGGGCCTCCTGGACCAGGGGGAACCAGGGGAAGTCGGGCACCGGCTTCCCCCCGTGAACGGCCTCAGCCAGCGCCCCGGCCGCAGGGTCGGCCCGGAACAGGGGATCCCGGTACAGGGCCCGGAAAGGGGAGAGCATCCGGCCCGCCTTGTACTTCTCCAGTTGATGCTCCGGAGACGACAGGGCGGTGAGGATATGGCCGATGATCCGCTTCTTCTCCGGGTCCCGGGTGAGGAGCCCGAAGCCCCAGCCGTCCACCAGGGTCACCGATGGTTTCCCAGGCAGCATGGAGGGCAGGATCGCGATCCGGACCCGGTCGGGATGACGGCTGTATTCCTTCAGCAGGGCGGGCTCCCAGGACCCCCCTTCGGTCATGGCGAACAACCCCCCGGCCAACCCCTGGAAGACCGCCGCCTGGTCCATGGAGTAGCAGGTGGGCGGGGTGACCCGGTACACCCGGGCCAGGTCACGGTACCACTGCATGGCCCCGATTGAAGCCGGCGATCGGAGTTGAGGGGGTTCGTCCGAACCCTCCCCGAAATGTCCTCCCAGGCTCCAGAACCAGGGAAGCCACTGAAAGATCGTCTTCTCGTGCCGGGCCCCGGGAAGCCCGAACCCCCAGCGGTCCACGGTTCCGTCGTTGTCCAGGTCCCGGGTGAGGGCCCGGGCCGCCTGGATCAGGTCCTCACGTTTCCAACCGGGCCCGGGCTCGGGGATCCCCGCCTCCCGGAACAGGTCTGCCCGGTACAGGATCACCCGTACCCCTGCATCGTACGGGAGCAGGAAGCGCACGCCGCCCCGGTCCGCCACGGACCCCAGGGAAGGGACCATTTCCCGCCACACCGCTTCCGGGACGCACCCTTTCAGCGGCACCAGGATCCGGTGTCTCAGGAGTTCCCCGGCCCAGTGCATCCGGATGCATGCCAGGTCCGGCCCGTCCCCCGCCGCCTGAGCCACCAGGAGCTTCTGCAGGACCTGCTCCGTTCTGCCCGGGCTCAGCTGGAGTTCCAGGCTCGTGTCCGGATGCGCCCGGCGGAGACCTTCCCAGACACCCTGCAGCCAGGGCCGCTCCTCCGAAGGGTAAAACCATTGAGGCAGGGAGATGACGATCCGGTTGGCCTGCGGGTCGGGCTTCCGGGTGCACCCGGAGAAACACAGAACCAGGATTATGAAAGAGAGCAGGACAGATTGGATCTTACTATTGTTTCGTTGGAACACAGCGTCATCCTTCCGCGCGGACAGTTTGCCAGCCCAGCCGGGTCACGGCCGCCAGAAGCACCAGGGCCGGCAGCAGGGAGATCACGGAGAGGGCGCAGACCTTGCCCACGGCGAATCCGTGCTCCCCGGCGAACTGGTAGATGCCCAGGGGCAGCGTCATCTTGTCCTCGCGGGTCACCAGGAGCAGGGGGACGAAAAAACTCTTCCAGGACTGGGCAAAGAAGAAGAGGCCCGTGACCAGGACCCCCCGGATCCGGAGCGGCAGGACCACCCGGAAGAACACTCCCATCGTCCCGCACCCGTCCACCCGCGCCATCTCCTCGTAGGAGGAAGGCAGGGACTCGAAGTAGCCCTTGAGGAGCCAGATGGCCAGGCTCAGTCCCGCCCCCTTGATCAGCACCAGGCCGGTAAGGGTGTTGAGCAGGTGCAGGGCGGAAGCCATCCGATACAGGGCGGCCATGCTCACCAGGTTGGGACACAGGTGCACCAGGAGAACAAGTCCCAGCAGAAACGAACGGCCGGCGAAGCGGTACCGCCCGATCCCGTAGGCCGCCAGCGCGCCCAGAAACGTGGCGAGCGCGGAGGAGGCCAGGGCCACCACAAGGCTGTTCACGATGTACCGGTGTACCCGCGGATCCGTGAGAACGTCGCTGTAGTGCTCCAGGGTGGCCGGCCGGGGGACCCACTCCGCCGGAAGCCGGTAGATGTCCACGGCTGGCTTCAGGGAGGTGGAGATCACCCAGAAAACCGGCAGCAGCAGAAAAGCCACAAGGAGCAGCAGTAACAAGATCTCCACCGCTTTCTTCATGGCACTTCTCCCGGACGGAACAGGGCGCCTGCCTTGCGCTGCAGGAACACCAGGCAGACCAGGGCGAGAAAGAGAAACGCCAGGAAGATCCCCGCGGCCGAAGCGTAACCGGGCTCGTAGTGGAAAAAGGTCAACCGGTAAACGTAGGAAGCCAGGATTTCGGTGCTGGTGCCCGGCCCCCCTCCCGTCAGCGCAAAAACCAGGGTGAAGGCGCCCAGGGACTTGATGCCCACCAGCAGGCAGTCCAGCAGAAGCACGCCCCGGATCTGGGGCAGGATCACGTACCGGAACCTCCTCCAGCCTGCGGCCCCGTCCGTGAGCGAAACATCCAGGAGGTTTTCGGGGATCGCCCGCAACGCGGCGAGGATCACCAGCGCTGAGATGCCGGCCCCCTGCCAGAGGGAGGCCAGGAGAATGGCCCCCATGGCGCTCCAGGGCCTGGCCAGCCACGGCATGCCCGCCATGCCCACCGCGTTCAGGGCCGCGTTGAGCAGGCCGAACGGCTCATGAAAGATCCACCGCCAGGTCAGGGCGGAGACCAGGGGGGAGAACAGCCACGGAAGCAGCAGGACCGCGATCAGGAAGCCTTTCCAGCGGCTCGCGGACCGGGCCAGGACCAGGGCGATCCCCAGTCCGGCGGTCACCTCCAGGAGCACCGACCCGGCCAGAAGGATCCCGGTGTTCCGCAACGACACCCGGAACACGGGGTCCTGAAACAGATACAGGTAGTTGTCCAGGCCCACGAACCGGGCTCCCCGGCCGCCCAGGGAGGCATCGGTCAAGCTCAGGACAAAGGCGTACAGGGTCGGGTACCCCCAGAAGAAAAGGAGGTAGGCCAGGGCCGGCAGAACCAGGAGGTAAGGGGTCAGGCCCGGGCGGCGGCGCGGTTGCGCCCCCTGCGGCAACGGTTCATTCGCTTTCATGAACATCCGCTTCCGTTCCGTCCGGCGGGATCCGCTCTCCCGTGTCCCGCCGGAACAGGAGCAGCTTCTCGGTCCGGATCTTCAGGTGGACCACCTCCCCTTCCCGGAGCCCCTCGGGCATCCGGGTACACCTCACCCGCAGGGAGTGGTCCCGGCAGGTGACCAGCAGGTGGTGCTCGAACCCCATGTTCTGCACGAACTCCACCCTCCCCATGACCTCCGGGGGAGATTTGGAGCGCCGGGACACGAGGACGTGTTCCGGTCGAACCGCTGCCCATACCTGTCCGTCAAAGTCTCCCTGCCCGGCATCGTCAACGCCGTGCAGGAGCACCGCCTCTTCCCCCAGCGGCCACTGCATTCCGCCGCCGCCGTCCCGAAGGGTGCCCGGGATCAGGTTGACCGGGGGAGAACCCAGGAACCGGGCCCCGAACAGGGACCGGGGGCTCTCGTAGATTTCCTGGGAACGGCCCGTCTCCAGGAGTTGTCCTTCGTTCATGATGCCCATGCGCCCCCCAAGAGCCATGGCTTCTTCCTGGTCGTGGGTTACATGGATTGTGGTGATGGCGTAGCTTCGTTGGAGTCTGCGGATCTCTTCCCGGAGCTTTCTCCTGAGCGGGGGGTCCAGGTTGCTCAGGGGTTCGTCCAGCAGGAGCAGGTCCGGCCTGCGGACCAGGGCCCGTCCCAGGGCCACACGCTGGGCCTCACCCCCGGAAAGCTCGTGCGGCCAGTGCCTGAGACGGTCCTCAAGTCCCAGCACCTCCGCGATCTCCTGCACCCGTTCGCGGATCTTCCGGCCAGCCGCCTCCTGCATCTTCAGGCCGAACCCCAGGTTCTCCCGGATGCGCATGTGCGGGTAGAGGGCGTGGTCCTGAAAGACCATTGCCACGTTCCGCTTCTGGGGCGGCACCCGGCTCAGATCCCTTCCGTTCAGGAAGATCTCCCCCCGGGTAGGGGGAGAAAGACCGGCCAGCATGCGGAGCGTGGTGGTCTTTCCGCAGCCGGAGGGGCCCAGCAGCACGAACATCTCCCCCTTGTCCAGGCACAGGGAGACATCCTCCACGGCGGGTTTGTCACCGTAGACCCGGCTCAGGCTCCGAAGTTTCAGGTACGCGGCCATCATCCTCCATCAGAGAGCTGTTTATCCGCCCCTGCACGCCCGGAACACCGGAAACGACCGGAGAGAGGGGCCGGGTCGGATCAGCGTCCGGAACCCCCGGACGCATCCCGGTATCCGGCCCGCTCCGGGTCAGTTGTGGCACGCAGCGCAGTTCACCGGAATGTTCACGTTCCCCTTCTTCACGTGGCAGCCGAAGCAGGGATCGAACTTGCCCACGTCTGTGTTCACGGGATTGGGATACAACCCAGCCCCGGGATGCACGCCGAAGGCGGCTCCTCCTGGGGGATCTCCGCCAGGCCCAGACCCAGGAGCGCCTTCACCGAGACGCGCGCGGAATAATCGTTTTCCGCCATCCCCGAATCCGTGGTCCAGGTCTTGTTCAACAGCGGGTTGAAGTACATGTCCTCCAGGTGGTTGTGCCCGTAGGTGAACCATGTGCCGAAGTTGTCCGATGCGTAGAGGTAGTATTCATTGAGAACCTTATCCGCCGGCGTGACCCCTGCGGCGTCCAGCACATCGTCCAGGAAAACCACCTCCGCCGGTTCCCCGTCGACCTCCACCGTGGTGGACGGAAGATTCTTCCAGTAAAAGACGTTCTCCACGCCGTCCCGTTCCACGACCACCTTGCGCACCATGTCGATGGTGAACAGGTCATCGATGGTGCCGCACGCCCCCAGCCCGGTCAGTACGGGCAGTCCGCTGGAAAGGTCCACCATGGGCTCATCCCCTTCCGTGGGCTGGATCTCGTCCCAGGTGACCGGGAAGCACTCCTCCGTGGACCCGTGGTTGCTCAACTCGTAGTCGTACAGGATCACGATCTGGTCATAGGAGAAGGAGCCGCCCATGGTGTACATGTCGATGATGTTGGCGGGGATGAAATCGGAAAGGGGCCTGACCAGTTGAGACGGGTCCGGGAGGTCCTGGAAGTTCACCGGGTAGTTCGTTCCGTCGATGATCAGGTTGATCCCCTCCCCGTGCACCGCCGGTCCGGGCTCCGGGCCGCCTCCCAGCGGGTAGATCACGATCTCGGCTACGTCGTTCAGGTAGTAGATCGGGGAGAGGTCCATGCCTTCGAAGAAGTAGCTGTTCACCCCCACATCGCCCGCGTAGAGAAGACCGCTCTTGAGCTGGTCGAACAGGATCGTCTCGAACGGCTGCTGGCCGTCCGAGGCCTTGACCTTGTATTCCCACATCTTGGGATCGAGCACCGCCTCGGGGACGATCAGGGAAGCCAGGCTCACGATCGGTTGGGCCGCGGCCGCGGCCGAGAGCTTCCCTTCCTCCTCCAGTCCCAGGTCGTACGCACACTGGGAAAGAGCGTTCAGGTCCACCTGGACCCAGTCCGCCTCGTCTTGATCCTTCAGGTGCACGGCCACGGTTCCCTCCAGCTGAGGCAGGGACAGGGGATCCAGATCGTACACCCCCCGGGGGGACAGAATATAGGAAGGCACGCTTTCCTCCACCTCCCGGTGGAGAACCCCCACGATATCGAAACCCGCTTCCGGGGGCGCCGTGGAGCCGGGAATGCCCGTGCCCTGGTAGATATTCATATAAAGAACGTTCACGTCGGCGGGGCCCTGGAGTTCCAGGCCCTTGGCCTTCTCCCCGTAGGGGGGCCACTCCCCCTCCATCAGCCGGACCCCGTTCACCCGGACCAGGCTACCCACGTAGGTCGTGCCGCTTGCATAGAGATCGTCCACCGAGTCGAACACCTGCGGAACCGGGAGCGGAAGACCGTAGCCGGTCACCGAGATCTCGTTTCCGGAGAGAGGGTAGAACTCCACCATGCCGTCGTGCTCCCCGATGGTTCCCGCGATACCGACCCGGTTCCCCTGGTAGATGTTCAGCCCGAGAAAGGTGCTGCCGTCGTAGCCCTCCGAGGCCACGGTGGCCTGGGTGTCGGCAAAGAGGTAGATCCCGGCGGTGTCGTCCTGGATATGGAACTTCAGGTAGCGGCCGGACACCATGACATCGGTGCCTATCGTGGCAATCCCCTCAACGGACACGGTCTCCCCCAGGTGCACCGGGACGTCACCGTCCATCTCCATCACGTACGACAGTTTCACAGAGGGTGGGGGCGTGGGGGTCGGTTCGGGTCCGGGCTCCGCCTTGTCCGAACAGCCCGCCAGGGGCTGGATGAGGAAACAGACGGTGCTCAACAAAAGGATCATGCGGACAAAAATACCGGCGGGCCTCTTCATCTTCTCTTCCTCCTGCTCTTTCCGGTTGCGGCGCGACGCAAGATTTCTTCCATCCTCTTCTCCGGGGCCGGGTCCCACGCGCGGGTTCCTCTCGGAATCACCATCGTTGCGGGGGACGACCGCCGTACGCGTCTCCGGCTTGAAGCCGGGTCCGGGCACCGGACGCTGCAGGTCAGCGTCGGCGGCCCGGCCGGAAACAGGGCTCATCCCAGGCGGGAAGGTACCGTGGCAGGAAAATAAAAAGGACTTCCCTCGGAAAGGCTAGAAGGAAGTCCGGCTATCATCCAGTTCGGTGCAAACGGCACGTACCACAGTTTTCTCCTTTCCAAGAATGGGAGGCATAACCGTTTCCAGTTACACCCATTGTCCACCCCTCACTGGGACGCGTCGCTTCCTTTAGAGGGTGTGGATCGGAGAACACGAAGTACATACTATACGAGAAGGAAGGCGCCCTGTCAAAGCCCCGGGGATTGCAAACGGAGTCGAAGCCGCTATTGGCTGTCAGCGGCAGAGCCGGTGGTATGAGGAAGGCGCATGGAAAGGGTGGAAAAGAAATCGTGCCCGTGTGCGTGAGCGTGCCCGTGCCCGAAACAAGGATGCTGAGTGGATGACGGGTCGCTTCGAAATCACAATGACCCACAATGGGGTTTGGCCGAGTCCCCTCCGCCGGGGCAGCGGGTTGCCACCTTTGCCACAGGGAAACGGGCACGCTCACGGGCACCGGCCTAACGGCCTGGGCACGGGCACGGACATATAGTCAACGCCGGAAACAACAT
>CAYTRL010000164.1:0-12287 GCA_964439795.1 uncultured Thermodesulfobacteriota bacterium | reverse complement strand
CTTGATCTTTCCGCGTCCTTTGTTTTCAAAGAACTCGATGGTTTTTTTCATGATTTCTGCGGATTTGGGATCGAGCCGGCTATAATCGGGCTTCTTGGGATTCAATAGGACCATTGTGAACTCCTGTGGTTTGCGTTGTGGGCTGTGCTTTCCCCGGTTCGTGGCACCGGACCGGAAAGCCGGGGGGTGCCGAGACGGAAACGGATTTTCTCCCGGCAGGGCCGGAGAATATCCTCCAATAAAAACAGCCTTTCATTTTAATGAAAAAGGGGGGCGATCACAAGGAAGCCTGTGGAGGCAGGGGAACGGGCTCATTCCAGCAGATAGGGCCTCAGGGTTTCATCGGTCAGGATCTTGCCGTCGTGTCCCGGAACGATAAGCAGATCCTTGCGGTCCCGGTGAAGGCTGTGGATCCGGTCCAGGGTCTCCTTCTGCGCTTCCTTGTCCGATTCCACGAAGGTGTGCGCCATCCATCCCTTGCGTTCCGGAATCCGGTAGTTTTCCTCCACCCAGGCCGCGTCCCCGGTCAGAAAGAGGCTCTGTCCCCCGGTGTGAATGAAATAGGACACGTGCCCGTCGGTATGGCCCGGGGTGGGCACCGCGACGATGGACCCGTCCCCGAGGACGTCCAGGGAACGATCAAAGGGGCCGTAAGGAGAATTTTCCGGAAATTCGAAGGTTTCCGGGGAAAGCCCCTGGAGGTAGTCGGGGCGGAACCCGTGGGACCTTCCCTTTTGCATCGCCGCACCCCATTCCTTTCGGTGGACCAGCATCCGGGTCTCGGGAAAGGCCCGTATGTCCCCCATGTGGTCCACGTGAAGGTGCGTAAACAGCACCAGGTCGATATCTTCGGGCCGGAGTCCCAGGCGCTTGATCTTCTCCGCGATGTGGTCCTGCTTTTCCATGCGGATCTTCATGATAATGTGGGCGGGAAATCCGGGATATTCAGCGGGATCCTCGGCGGTCACCTCGGGATAGCCGAGATCGATGAGGATGTTGCCGTGCACCGGGTGCCGCACCAGGTAACAGTAGGCGGCCAGTTCCCGCTTGTTCAGACTCCCCCCCTTGCGTGCCAGGAAATCCCACGAGGTGATCCGGGCCACCGGAATGATCCGGAAATCGATTTTTTCTCCCTGGTAGATGGTGTTGCGGCCGTCGTACAGGTGGCGCATGCCTTTATCGGGGTAAATGGTGTTGCGGCCATCGTACAGATGACGCATGCCTTTATCTGGAACGGCCTCTTCGGGTTTCGGGGCCGCCTTGCTGCATGTCAGGGAGGCAAGGGAGTTTGCGAGGAGAAGAAACAGGACCACGCCCCACCGGCCGGGACGTGCGCGTCCCGGAGCAAGCCGCTCACCACGAACCTTCCGGTTCAGCCGTGACATGGAGAACTCCCGTATTTGAGGGTGCCTGTCCATAAAGAAGTCGATGATTTCAAGTATGGGAGATTCCCTCCCGGGAATCAAGGATCCGCCTGGAAAGCTCTCAAGTCATACGCCCAAAATACCGATTAATATAAACAGACTGTATCCTGAAAAGATCACCATTTACGGAGAAAAGCATCACTGGAGCCCAATATGAGGAACCGTGTCCCGTACCCTGCACGAGCCTCCCTCTTCGTCCTGATCGTTTTGGTGGCCGGCGCCACGTTCGGCACCCTCATCGGTCCTGCCTGGGGCAAGACAGCCGGGGACATCACCGAACAAAACGACTGGGATCTCTACATGAACCGGATGGCCCGCATCGCCGGCGAAAACCTGTCCCCGGTATTCCAGGCGGTGACCCGGGCGGCCAACTCCTTCGAGCAGAATGAAAACATGAAGGAGTTCTCACAGCAACTGGAGAATACCAAGATCGAACTCATGACGATCCAGGCGTTGATGAGCAGCCTGAACCCACCGGTTCAGCTGCTGGTGGCCGATCATTACATCCGGAGCGGGGTTCAGAAACTGCTCAACGGCATGGACATCCTGCTGAACGGAATGGCCGGGGAAGGTGCCGAGCCGCCCGTGACGGCCATGGAGAGCGTCTCCCTGGGAGCCGGCTACGTGGTGAAAGGGTACGGAATGCTGAATGCCCAGAACCGCGCTCCCACCGACCTGGCACAGACCCCCTGACCGGGGTCAGGTCTTCATTCTACATTTTTCTCCTGAGCACACCCTTCGGACGCATTCGTACGTCCTGGATGTTCTGACTCCTTCCCTTCATCCTCGTGGAAGATCCTTGCAAAGGCCAGCTTCCGGTCCAAACTCTTGAATTCCTGGAATGAGAGACATTGTATGGAACCGGTTTCAAGACCCCCGGAAACCGATGTCTATTTTACCTCGGATTGGGCTTTTCCGATTGAAAACAACGGCTGTATATGAAAGAATCTACTATAGGAGGAAGGACGGTTGCGTGCTTCCAACCCCTCAGAAGAAAAGAGGTTTTATCATGAACTGCCAATACACTGCAGTGATAAAGCAGGACGGAGACTGGTGGATCGGATGGATCCAGGAGGTTCCGGGCGTGAATTGTCAGGAACATTCTCGTGAAGAACTCGTGGAAAGCCTCAAGATGGCACTCAAAGAGGCTCTGGAGTTCAACAGGCAGGATGCATTGTCTGCCGCGGGTGGTAATTTCCAAGAACAGACGATCGCTCTATGAAGCGAACTGAGTTGCTGAAGCATATTCGTTCGCATGGTTGTAAGCTCATCAGGGAGGGAGGACGTCATTCCTGATGGCACAATCCAGAACTGAATAAGCGATCTGCAGTGCCCAGGCATTCAGAGATCAGAGACATTCTGGTAAACAAGATATGTAAAGACCTCGGAGTCCCGCCGATCAAATAGTACACTTGGATCTTGTTAACCATCCCGCAGGAAAACCAACCTTTTTCGATTCCGGAGAGCAAGAAGCGCCCGTATGCAAGGGGGAATCCCGGATCAAGTCCGGGACAGGCTCCGCAGATGGGCGTTTATCGGAAGCCGAATCAGGGTTCTTCCGGGGAGAAGGCCTTATACGCCGGCCGGATGTTCAGCTTCCGGATCTTGTAGTGGAGCATGCGCGGGCTGATTCCCAGTTGGTTCGCTGCATCCTTCTGGACCCACTGGTTCTCCTCCAGGGCCCTGACGATGAGCGTTTTCTCTTTACGCTGCAGGTAATCGGGCAGGGGAACCCCCCCCAGGTTTGTCTCGACAGGCGCCTCGGACGCCAACTCCCTGGTGCGGGCACTGAACCCGGCGGCCTCCAGGGCTTCGATCGAAAGCTGGTCTTCGTCGGACAAAACCACAGCGGCCTCGATGAGGTTTTTCATCTCCCGGACGTTTCCGGGCCAGTCGTGCTCTTCCAGGGCCTGCAGCACCCCGTCGCCGCACCACATGGTGCCCTTTTTCAATCGTCCTGAAACGTTCTGTAGAAAGTAGTCCGCCAGCAGGGGTATATCATCCATCCTCTCCCGGAGGGGAGGCAGCGAAACCTTGAGAACGGCGATCCGGTAGTAGAGATCCAGCCGGAAGCGTCCCGCGTCCACCTGTTTCTCCAGATCCACGTTGGTGGCCGCGAGAACCCGGACGTCCACCTCCCGCATCTGGTTTTCCCCCAACCGCCGGATCTTTTGCTCCTGCAACACCCGGAGCAGGCGTGTCTGCAGGTCCAGAGGCATGCTCCCGATCTCGTCCAGCAGGAGGGTCCCTTCGTGGGCCGCCTCGAACAGGCCTTTGCGGCTCTCCGTGGCGTTGGTGAACGAACCCCGGGCATGACCGAACAGCTCGCTCTCGATCAGTGAGGCGGGGGTGGCGCCACAGTCCATGATCACGAACCGGTTGTCCCGCCGGGGTCCGTTGTAGTGGATCATCTGGGCGATGAGTTCCTTGCCCGTGCCGCTTTCCCCCTGGATCAGCACGATGGAGTCATTTTCGGCGATCTTCACCAGGTGCGGATAGAGCCTCTGCATGGCGGGGCTGACACCGTACACCCCGGGAAAATACTTGTTGATTTTGGAGTGAGTTGCGGTCCGCAGACGGCCGCGCTCCTCCAGGGCGGCTTCCACTTCCTCGATCAGCTGCTTTCCCTGGAACGGCTTGGTGAGGTACTGGAAGGCCCCGATCTTCACCGCCTCCACGGCGCTGGCAATGGTCCCGTACGCGGTCAGCAAAATCACGGGAATATCACAGTGCAGACACTTGATGCGCCTCAGCAGTTCAATCCCGTCCATGCCGGGCATCCGGATATCGGTAATCACCACGTCGAACGATTTTTCCTTCATGCATTCCAGCGCCTCTGCGGGATCCGTATGGGTTCCCACAAAGTACCCGTTGGACTCCAGGCGTGTCTGGATCACTTCCAGGATGTTTTCATCGTCGTCGATGACTAGAATATTCGCCACGATCTCTGTCCTCCGAACGGTCCCCGTTTCCCTGCGGGGAGTGTGGTTCCATTAACGTCATGTGGTTATCCTTCCGGCGGATCCTGGATTCGAGCCCGGGACAGGCGTCGGCCGGCCGATCAACTACTTGTGCAGAAAATCTTCCCGTTTCATTTCCGTTTCCTGCTGGATCTCCTCCAGTTTTTGCAGCTTGTACTCCAGGTCTTCCAGGGCTTTCTCCTGCTGCTCCACGAGCCGGTACAGGGCTTTGGTCCGCCTCCGTTTCCTGTCCGCCTCCTGGATCCGTTCATTCAGAAGCCGCGCGATCCGTTCGGCATGGTCCTGACCGGCCCCATTGGGGGGCAGGCTCTCTGCGTATCGCTGAAACGACTCCTTGAACGCCTTCAACCTCGCCAGGTCGGTTTTCCCCAGCAGAAGGGCAGCGGCCAGTTCAAAGGCGGCCGCGTCCGGGTCTGAGTCTTCCACCGAACGCCCCTCCAGGCTCTCCTTCAGGCGGTCGAGCGCCTCGGACCGTTTGTCATCCTCGATCAGGATCAAGACCTCTTCATAGCCTTCCGGAAGCAGGACTTCCCGGGACGGGGGAGGGACGGGGATGACCGGGTTGGCGGCCGGGGTTTCCTTCCAGGTGTGCCCGCAGGCGCCGTGGAGGACCATGCACGCCACGAGGAGAGTCCCCATTCCCACCCCCCGGCCGAACCCTCTCATCCGGGCACCGACCTTCGGGAATCGGCTTTTTTTTCTCATGGTTTACACCCTTCCCATCTCTTTTTGAGAATCCACGGCGATGTCCTTCATGGAATCCGCCATACCCGGCCAGCCCTCCGCAGGGGCCCGTTCCTGCGGGAAGGCAAAGGTCAGGGTCGTACCCCGTGGAGAGGACGCCTCCACCCAGATCGTACCGTTGTGTGCCTCCACGATATGCTTGGCGATACTCAGCCCCAGCCCGCTCCCCGTGGAGGAGTTGGATTCCCTCCGGATCTGGTAAAATTTATCGAACACCCGGTTCCACTCCTCCCGGGGAATTCCCACACCCGAATCCGAGATGCTTACAACCACCCAGGGCCGGGCCAGGTCCTTGCCGGAATACTGGTTTAAATGGTTGGACAGGGATTTCCCCTTCCGGGTTCCCACCTGCACCTCGATCCTTCCCCCCGGGGGCGTGTGCTGGATGGCGTTGTTCAGCATGTTGGCCAGGACCTGTCTCAACCGGACCGCATCTCCGATGACCGGGGGAAAAGGGTCCGGTTCAAAGGAGGCGGAAAGCTCCATCTGCTTTTTGTCCGCCAGCAACTGGAAGGTCTTGAGTTTATCCCGGACCACATCTTGAAAATCGATCCGGGTGGTGTACAGCTGCACAAGACCTCCCTCCAGCTTGGTCAGCTTCAGGATGTCGCTGATGAACAGCGTAAGCTTCTCGATCCCGGAGGTGGTAATCTTCAGGAGGTTCCGCTGCTTGGGGGTCACGGGCCCCACGGCTTCTTCACTCAGCAGCTCCACGGCCTCCTTCATGGAGGTCAGGGGGGTTCTGAGTTCGTGTGAAACAATGGCAATGAAATCCGTTTTGAGTTCATCCAGCTTTTTCAGCTGGTGGGCCATCTCGTTGAACGCCTCCGCCAGGTCCCCCAGTTCATCCCGGTTGGGCAGCTCCACGCGGTGGGAGAACCGCCCCGCCGCAATCTCCTTGGTGCCTATTTGCAGTCGGCTGATCGGTCCGGTGATGGACCGGATCAGGAGAAAGGAGAGGATACCGGCAAACAGGATGGATGTGGCGGCCAGAGCCGTTCCCATCATCAGGGTCTTCTCCACCAGAACGTCCATCTGCTCCAGGTGCTGGTCCATTTGGGTCTGGTTGAGCTGCATCAGTTGATGCACCTCGTCCAGGGGAAGAGGGGCCAGGTTCCCCTCGCTCGGAACCCCGTCCAGGGTTTCCGGGGCCTCCGGGGGAAGGATCTCCAGAGGATGCCGACCCTCGTAGCGATCCCGGAGACTCCTCAAGACGGCGTGTTCGGGGCCTGAAACCAGGAGGGACTGCAACTCCTTCATCTTGCTGAGCAGCCTCTCCTCGTCCTGCAAGTACATTACGCGGTATTCCGGTTTTTCCAGGAGCAGGGCGTTCTTTCGGTTTCGTTCCATGGACAGCAGCAGGTCCGCCATGGTCCTCTCGATATCCCTGGCCTCGAAAACCCGGTTTGCAGCCACGGCGATCTGTCTGGAATACCAGGACATGCCGTATGTAAACATAAAGCCGGTCAGGACCAGAAGGACCATGAGTCCTGCAAGCAGATAGACACTCAGCCGATAGCCCCTGATCTTCGAACCCATGGCTTTTGACCACTCTACCGATATTCGGTGAGTCAAGCGGTACCGGATCGGTCGTTCCCCCCGAAAAAAAGCGATGGGGAACCCGCGGGGGGTGAACCCTCCGGAAACGGAAGCCTTCCGGAAGTATACAGGAAATTCGAAAAGAACGGCAGTGAACCCATGCCGATCGGTCCAGGACCGGTTCTCACGCATGGATACGCTGCGGGTTCTCCTCCATGGCCCCCGCGCACTACCGTGACCCGTACCGGGGCCTCCTCTTTTCGAAAAACGAGACGATCCCCTCCATGACATCGTCCGTCTGAGCGCACACGGCCTGGTTCCGGTCCTCGAAATTGAGGGCCGTCTCGATGCCGCCCGCATCCATGTTGAAGTTGAGCGCCTCCTTGGTGAACCGAAGACCCAGCGGGCTTCGTGTGAGCATGAAATCCGCGGCGAACCGGACCGCATGAGGGAGGACTTCCTCCTCGCCGTCCACGAGAAAATTCACGTATCCCCACTGGTGGGCCTCCTCGGCCAGGAGGTCCCGTCCCGAGTACAGGAGTTCCGCACTCCGGTGGAACCCCATGAGTCGGGGGAGGAAGTAGGAAGAGCCGCAGTCCGCGCCGCTCACACCGATTTTGATGAAGGCGTTGATGAACTTTGTATTCCGGGAGGCCACCACGATGTCGCTGGCGTTGACAAAGGCCATGCCAGCACCCACGGCGGCCCGGTGGACCGCTGCGATCACGGGCTGAGGGATCCGCCGGAGCTTGGCGATGACCGCGCTCAGGGTGTGCTGCATCTGCCAGAAACCCTTCACCTTGTCCGGGAAGTCCGCCCAGTCGTGCGTGGTTTCGCCGCCCGGGTCCGTAGTGAGGTCCGCGCCGGAACAGAAGAGCCTGCCCGCCCCGCAGACCACCAGAACCCGACAGTCAAAAGCACGGTTCAGAAAATCCAGGCAGGCGTGCAGATCGTCCATCATCGTGAGGTTGACGGCGTTCAGCTCCTCCGGGCGGTTCAGGGTGAGCAGGCCGATCTCCGGAAACGCCTCACAGGTCTCGAGTTTCACCGTGCTCCACTCTTTCCACTCATTCCAGTTCAGGTCCTGGGTTTCCTGCGGTTCGTCCGGCATGTGGGACTCCTTCTTTACGCTTTCGGGTTTCAGAGGATTGGATCTCGCCTTTCCCCCTTGAGTCCGGCTTCCCTACTTGGCATCCCGTGCCCGCGGCAGGCGGGCAATGCCGTCTCCCTCATAGAGAAACCCCATATAGTAGCTGTCGCCTCCGTCGATCACGTTGGTTACGCAGGGAATCACGGCCCCCTGCCTGTCCGAGAGCAACACTTCCACGGTGCGGTCCGGACGCACCCGGAGAACCATCCCCTCCGGGTCCGCGGACGGGAGGAGCGCCGGGGGAAGGTGGCTCAGAAAACGACGCAGCCACACCGGGAGGCCCTCCACCCGTTTTCGGGCCTCTTCGGAAACAGCCATGATTGCGACCAGGAGGTTTCCGTCAGCATCCATGGAAATTCCGTCCGCCAGACCCGGGAGGCCGTCCACGAACACCGTCATCTCCCCCTGGTTCTCCCCGGCAAGCGGCATCTCCAGGATGCGCAGCTTGCCCATCTCGGCCATGTAAAGCACCGTCTCGTCACGGTTCAGCGTGACGCCGTTGGGAAAATAGAGGTTCTCCCGAAGCACTTCCACGGTCCCGTCCGGCCGGATGCGGATCAGTCTCCCCAGCGCCTCTCCCCGTACCAGGTCTTGAATCTCCCGCCCGTACGGATAGGTGGTCGCATCGGTGAAGTAGACCGTTCCGTCCCTGGCCGCGCAGATGTCGTCCGGCAGGAAGAGCGGCCGGTCCCCCGCGGAGTCGGCCAGCACCTGGATCTCTCCCTCCGGTGTCACGGCCAGGATCTCCCTGCGTATTACGTCACAGACGAAAAGCCGACCGTCTTCGCCGGAAAAAAGGCCGAGCGGACGCCCCCCTGTCCGGACGAAACAGGTGATTTCACTCCTGGGTGAAACCCTGTAGATGATGCCGTCCGCGCATCCGGCATACAGGTTCCCCTCCACGTCAATAGCCACATCCTCGGGTTCTTTCAGCATGCCGGCCCCGATCTTTTCCACCTCGTTCAGGCGGTACAGGGCTTCTTCAGCGGAGACCGCTCCGGGAAAGACGAGACCCGGGACAAGGACCAGGGAAAACAGACACAAAAACCCCTTCTCATGCAAAACCCGAAGGGTCGCCCGGCGGCGGATCCGAACCTTCCCCCTGACGTGCATCCGAACCCCCTTTCGGTACGGCAAACAAGGGATAAAAGCGGCTGATTTCAGTGAAAACCCGCGCGTCCCGCCTGAACGAAATGATAAGGGAGCGGTTCCTCCGGGTCAACATGGAAATCCGGGAAAAACCGGGTGCGGCCGAGCGGTCACGGAACCCCCTGGAAGCGGATAACCTTCCGTCATTTCTTGTTTTTTCCGGTGTCCTGTGCTACAAAATGTTTCTCTCTTTGCTTCGATGCGAGCGGAACCGTTTCTTCCCAGGCATGACAAGACAGGGACGTTTGTCGATATCCTCCTTTCACGTTCATCCGCCAAAACAGAATAAGAGGTGTGCGCGGCAACATGCGGGTTCATATCATTCAACCGACACATTATGCGGTTCCCTTTCAAAAAGAGCTTTACAAAACCCGCAAGAGAGATCTGGTCCAGCTCACGCTTCCCTACCTGGCCGCCCTGATCCCCCCGGGGAACGAGGTCCTGCTCACGGACGAACCCGCGGAGACCTGGAACCCGGAGACCCCCTCGGACTGCGTGTTCATCACGGTAACCATCCTCACCTCCTTTCGTGCTTACGATATCGCGGACACCTACCGCCAAAAGGGGATCCCGGTGATCCTGGGGGGCCCGCACTGCATGTTCTACGCGGAAGAGGCGCTGGAACACGCAGACGCCATCGCCATCGGTGAGGGGGAAGACCTGGTCCCCCGTATCCTGGAGGACGTGGCCGGGGGAACCCTGCAGCGGGTGTACCGGGCGGAGGCCCCGCACGACCTGAAGAACCTCCCTTTCCCCCGGCACGACCTGCTGGACATGAGCTCCTATTCCCGGTTTCACGCGGTAGCCGTGCAGACCACACGCGGGTGCCCCTACCGGTGCGGGTTCTGCGCGGAGCGGTTCTTCCTGGGGGAGAAATACAGGATGAGACCCGCGGAGGAGGTGGTGGAAGAAATCCGGCGATCTTTAAAAAAACAGATCTTTTTCGCTGACAGCACCTTTGTGGGCAACCGCTCGCACTCCATGGAACTCATGGAACGGCTCATCCCCCTAAAGATCAGCTGGTCCACGCTCTGGAACACCAACCGGGCGCTGGACCTGGAACTGATGAAGCTGGCCCGGAAGAGCGGACTGCTGCACATCAACATGGGGGTGGAAAGCATCAAGCCCGAGACCCTGGACGGCATGAACAAAAAGACCACCTCCGCCGACAAGCTGGGGGAGGTGGTGAAAATCCTCCGGGACATGGACATCAGCTTCTCCTTCAACCTGATCTTCGGCTGGGATACGGACCGCCTGGAAGATTTTGGCACCACCCTGCAATGGATCCGAAAGCACAAGGTTCACGTGGCCTTTTTCAACGTGTTCTCCCCTCACAAGGGAACGAAGATCTACGACCAGTTCGTTTCCGAGGACAGGATGCGGGACCTGGACAACCTCGGCCGCTGGCCCGGCGTGATTGCGGAGATCCACCCCAGAAACTTTTCCGCGGAAGAGCTGGAGCAAAACATTCTCCGGATGTACCGCGCGTTCTACTCCTGGCCGTCCATCCTCCAGCGCCTTCCCCTGCCCCGGTCCCGGGCGTCCGCGGCGTCCTGGTTCATGAACGTCTCCCAGCGGAAGATGTTCACCAGCGAGAGTTCACGAACCAACTTCGACGGCATCTGAGAGGTCCCCGCGCCCATGAAGGCCCTGGTTTTCGATACGAACATCCTGCAGATCGCCCTGGTCAAGGGACTCTCCCAAGTCTGGAAGGGAGCCCCCCTGTCCCGGCTCTCCCCCGTGAAACTCGCCGAGGTCCCGGAGCCGGAGCTTCCGGGTCCAAACTGGGTGAAGTTCCGGAACCGGCTGTGCGGGGTGTGCGGTACCGACATCCACTTCATCTTTCTGGAGATCGCCCCCTCCGTGTCCATGGCCACGGTGCCCGCCCCCCGGCGAAAATTTCTGGGACACGAGCTTGTGGGCGAAGTCACGGAGGCGGGAAGCGGGGCCGGGGGGTTTTCCCCCGGGGACCGGGTGGTCCTGAAGATCGACTGGCCCAGCTGCTTCCAGCGGGAGGAGACCTCCCCGTGCAGGCCCTGCGCGGAAGGGAACTACCTGCTGTGCGAGCGGCCCGGCGGAGAGGGGCTTCCCGGGAACACCGGGGGCGGGTTCTCCCCGTTCATGGTGGCCCATAAAAGCCAGCTCATGCGGATCGAACACGACATGCCCGACCAGGACGCCATCTTTCTGGAACCCACGGCCTGCTCGGTCCGGGCGGTTCTGAAACGCCCTCCCCGGGACGGCGACCGGGTGCTGGTACTGGGTGCCGGAGCCATCGGCCTGAACCTGATCCAGGTGATCCGGGCCGTCAGCCCGGGTGCGGAGGTTACCGCACTTTGCCGGTACCCGCACCAGGAGGAGATGGCCCGGCGGATGGGGGCGTCCGGGGTGCTGGGGGAGAAGGATATCTACCGAAACGTGGCCGGGGTCACGGGGGGGAGGCACCTTTCCGCCCCCCTGGGGAACGAGATGATCCTGGGCGGATTCGATCTCGTCTACGACTCCGTGGGCAGCGACGGGAGCCTGACCGGCGCGCTCCGGTGGACCCGGAGCGGCGGGTCGGTGGTGCTGGTGGGGGTCAACTTCGCCCCCCGAAAGCTGGACTACTCCCCGGTCTGGTTCCAGGAAGTGGACCTGGTGGGGATCAACAGCCACGGCATGGAACGCTTCCGGGGAAAAGAGATGAGCAGCTTCGATGTGGCGCACACCCTGTACCGGGAGGGACGGCTGGATTTCAGCGGCCTTCTCACCCACACCTTTCCCCTGGCCGAGTACAGGAAGGCCCTGGACACCTTCTTACACAAGGCCGGCACCGGGGCCATTAAAATCGCCCTGGTCCCCTGAAGAACATCGAGGCCGCTGAAACAAAGAGAGAACCCATGATTCCCGCCGGAGCCTTTCTCCGCTATTCCCCAAGGCGCCCGGAACAGGCTTCACGGCACATACGGCGGCTCAACAGATTCAGCGCCACCCCGATGGCATCCGCAGAAAGATGACGCGGTATACCCCGGTCTACCAGCAGGGTCAAACTGGCGGGAAATTCGCTGTCGCCAAGCCAGAGGATATAGTCAACCGGGAACTTCGGAAAAAGATGAAAGCGGACCGCAGCGTCGCCGCCCCGGACCTGTACCCCTCCCAAGCGCTCCGCGACGTCCAGGAAGCCCTCAACGTCGTGCCCGAAGGTCTCCTCCACTCTGAGCATGGCGATCTGAAGGCCGTTTCGGAAAACATCGACCCCCTTGAAAAGGTCACGGGGAACCACCATGTCATAGGTGGCGGGATCCTTCCGCACACTTGCCA
>CAYTRL010000163.1:0-12313 GCA_964439795.1 uncultured Thermodesulfobacteriota bacterium | reverse complement strand
CGGGAAACGGGTTCTTCTGGTTGAGTTGGACACCATTGAAACCCTTTCCGGATTTTTCGGTCTGTCCGAACCGAGAGATCCATACCGGGAAACCCCGCTGACGGACAGGATCCGGGGTTTGCACGTTGATGGGAGGTCCGGGTTGGAGGAGTACCTGGAAATGGTTCTGAAGAGCCGGCGATTGACCCGCAGGATCTTCCGCAGCCCCATCTACCAGTATTTCGTGAATATCGCCCCCGGGCTGAAAGAGTTGATGGCCGTGGGCAAGCTCTGGGACCTGGAGCAGAAAACCGATCCAAAGAGCGGGCAACCCCTTTTCGACTTGATCATCGTGGACACTCCGGCCACCGGCCACACGCTTTCCTACCTGCAAATGCCGATCACCGCTGCCGATACGGTCCGCAAAGGGTTCGTGAACAAGGAGGCGCAAAAGGTCGTAGATATGCTCCGTGATCCGGGAAAGACCTCGTTTAACATCGTGACAACCCTGGCTGAGATGCCGGTGAACGAAGCCCTTGAACTCCGGGAGAACATCACCGATCGTCTGAAAATCCCCCTGGGCTGTTTTTTCGTCAACCAGGTGTACCCCCCCTTCTTTCAGGGAACCGAACTCAACGCCTACCTCTCATGGAAAAGCGTTGTGACACCTCCCGGGGGGTTCCCCGAGGAACCGGGCATACTTTCCTGCGCCGAATCCTGGCAACGCAGACGGGAGTCGCAGGAGTTTCAGCTTAAAAAACTCGTCCGGGAAAATCAGGATCCCATGCGTATTCTTCCACTGCTTCCCGGGTATGAGAAAGATCTGGACCTGGCCGAAAGCCTTTCCCGGGTCCTGAACTCAGCCGGCTGAACGGTTCCAGGCAGGCCGTTGATAAAGTCCAGGTTGTTGTCATCCCGGCGAATCCAGGATCCGGGTCCGGGGCAGGCGGAGGGATCCAGAAGTACCTGAAAATACTGGATTCCGGGTCAAACCCAGAATGACGGGAAAATATAGACCCCTTGTTTTCAAGAGCCTGCCGGGGATTTCACCCCCTTCGACCCCAGTTGTCTCCACACAAGGGAGTGACGGCGGATGGTCTGTATGAACAGGGAGAAGCCGTGAAGGGACTGAACCTCGAGGAACTGCTGAAACGCAAGAGGATCCTGGTCTGTTGTGGCAGCGGTGGAATCGGAAAGACCACCGTAAGCGCCGCGCTGGGCCTGCAGGCCGCCCTGCAGGGGAAGACGGTCCTCACGCTGACCATCGACCCGGCCAAACGGTTGGCCAACTCCCTGGGTCTGCAGAAGATCGGCAATACCGAGGCTCTGGTTCCCCGGGAAAAATTCCTTCAGGCGGGAATGGAACCGGCCGGGAATCTCTTCGCCATGATGCTCGATACGAAGCACACCTTTGATGAGCTGATCGGCCGATACGCACCCAATGAGGAGATCAAAGGAAAGATTCTGGACAACCGCTTCTACCAGAACCTCTCCTCCGCCATGGCGGGTTCACATGAATATCTGGCCATGGAAAAGCTCTATCAGATCTACCTGCAGGGTCGTTACGATCTCATCGTGCTCGACACCCCGCCCACCCGCCACGCCCTGGATTTCCTGGAAGCGCCGAACCGCGTCCGCGCCTTCTTCGATCGAAGCATCAGCCAATGGTTCCTGAAGCCTTACCTGACCATGGGAAAGATGGGACTGGGCCTGTTCAACCGATCGGCATCTACCGTCCTGAAACTCGTGGAGCGGGTCACCGGCGCCGAGTTTCTGCGGGATGTATCGGAATTCGTCACGGGTCTGGCGGACGCGTTCGACATCTTCCGAAGCCGGGCCGAAGAGGTCATGCGGGTGCTTCAGGGGGAAGCCACCTCGTTCCTCCTTGTGACAGGAACCGATCGCACGGCCCTGGAAGAGGCGACTTACTTCTACAAACGTCTCCACGAGGGGCGACTCCCGTTTGGTGGAATCGTTGTGAACCGTGTGCACACACCGCCGGCCCCCAAGCCACCCGGTTCCCCCTCTCTCCAGGAGGAGGGGGACGTAGAACAACTCACGGAACGGTTACATTCGGAGCGGGGGCTCCCCCTTTCCATGGCACAGAAGCTTGTGAACAACTATCTGCAGTATCAGAGGCTTTTCCTCAGGGACGATCATGTGCTGCAGGCGTTTTCCGGGAACTTCCCCGAGGAACTCCCGCTACGAACGGTTCCTGTCTTTGACGAGGACATCTTCGACCTGTCCGGTCTGGCAAAGATCAACGAGTACCTGTTCCCCCCCACCCCGGAAGAGGTTTGACGAACCCACATTGCCGCAGGGGACATTGCCCGGGACAAACCGTTCTGTCAGTCCGCCGTCGGATCCCCGTCGTTGGGCGGGGTCAGGGTCTCCAGTCGGGCGGACAGTTCCTGCACCTTCTTGTTCAGGCTGTTCAGCTGCGCCTTCAGTGCATCGGCCTCATCCCGTGTGGGCATCTCCAGGGAAGCAATGACCTCCTGTACACACGAGCTTTTTCTGTCCGTGTGCAGGTAGTTCCTGGACAGGATTCGGTCCACCACCCAGGTAATTGTCTCTTCCCCCGTCTTGAAGATCTTTTCCTGCCAGGTTGGCGTACTCATACCTTTCCTCCTTTTCGGCTGGACCTTTTTCCCCGTGACGCTCAAGGAATCCGATCCGTGCGGAACTCCTGCGGTTCTGTTTAGGCTTGCTTGAAACGGAACCGGTCCTGTGATAATCCTGTTTCAACAACGACCTGCTCCGCAGTTGGGTATGTTCCGAAATCCGACCGAACCAACCGTTCCTGTAAACGGAAGAGGGGTCGACCGACCCATGATCCTGACAACCATCCTTTTTTGCAACTTCATCACCGGGATCCTCTCTGTGATCCTGGCCCTGAAACGGAAGAAACCCCCTCTTGTCTGGTTTCTTCTGAGCCTGCCTCTCGGCGTGCTCGCCCTGTTTCTGCTCCTGGCACTCCCGGACGAAGACCACGAACCCTGACAGGCTGTTGAAAAAGCTTGATAAAGCCGCTTTTCCGTCATGGGAACAATGCGTGGCTTGCTCTCCATACCCGATACCCTACCCTTTGATGTCGGCCGCGCCCCCCACCCCCTCTCTTTGGGTTATCCATCGTTTCATGTCGCCCAGCGCGCGTTCCGAAATTGCGCGCCTTCGCAGTCTCCGGGGACGAGGAGCGCCGGCAGGCAGGGGGGGGAAGATCCCGAAGTTCACGTGCATGGGCTGGAAGGTCCCGGGATCCGCCTGGGTGATGTAGTGCAGCAAAGCCCCCGTGGCCGTTGTGGCCGGAGGGACGCACAGCTCCAGCCCACGGGCCCGTCGCGCCGCGTTGATCCCTGCCATCATCCCGGTGGCTGCGGACTCGATGTAGCCTTCCACCCCGGTCATCTGGCCGGCAAAGAAGATGTCCGGCTTCTCTTTCAACTGGAGCGTTGGTTGCAGCAGCTTTGGAGCGTTGACGAACGTGTTCCGGTGGAGACTGCCGTACCGGAAGAACTCCGCACGTTCCAGACCGGGAATCATCCGCAAGACCCGTTTCTGCTCCCCGTGGGTCATCTTGGTCTGGAAACCCACCATGTTCAGCAGGGTGGCGGAAATGTTGTCCCTGCGTAACTGGACCACGGCGTATGCTCTCCTGCCGGTCCGTGGGTCCGGGAGGCCTACCGGTCGCATGGGTCCATGTGCCAGGGTTTCCAGCCCCCGTTCCGCCAGGTCCTCGATGGGCATGCATCCTTCGAACGGCGCAATGTCCTCGAACGGTTTCAGGGGCACCTTCTCCGCCTCCAGGATCGCATCTACAAAGTGGTGGTACTGTCCCTGGTCCATGGGGCAGTTCAGGTAATCATCCCCCCCCTTCCCGTACCGAGAGGCCCAGAAGGTCTTGTCGTAATCCACGGTGCTTGCGTCCACGATGGGTGCGATGGCGTCGTAGAAGGACAGAGACTCCGTTCCGGTCAGGGCCTGGATCGCTCGGACCATGGAATAGGATGGCAGCGGTCCAGTAGCGACGATCACCGGGAGTCCGTCCTGCGGAATGCTCGTCGATTCCTCCCGTACCACGCACACCCCGGCACTTTCCAGTTCCAGACCGACCGCCTGCGCGAACCGTTCCCGGTCCACGGCCAGGGACGACCCGGCGGGAACGGCAGTCTTTTCTGCCACGCGCATGATGACGGAGTCGAACAGGCGCATCTCCTCCTTCAACAATCCACCGGCGTTGTCCAGGGAATTGGACCGCAGCGAATTGGAGCAGACCAGTTCCGCCAGGTGGGGGGAACGGTGTGCCGGGGAATAGTTGCCTGGCTTCATCTCGTACAGCGTGACCCCCGCACCGGACCGCCGTGCCTGCCATGCGGCCTCGGCGCCGGCAAGCCCACCCCCGATGATTCTCACTTCCGGTAAGGACATCGTCTGATTCTTCCCTTTCATGCGAGACGCGCGTACCGGTTTCCCGGAACCCTCTTCACTCTTCCAGACAGCTCAAGTTCCGTCAACAGCAAAGAAAGTTTTTCCAGGGGCCACCCGGTCCTCCTGAGCAGCGTTTCCAACCCCGTTCCCACATCGTCCATGATCTGAAGCACAGCTCTAGCGTCCCCCTGTTCTCCATGAAGATCTTCACCCGGCTCTGCCTTCGGGTCGGCCCCTTCCATGATGTCGGAACCCCCTTGCGCGCCGATGGCGGATCGGGATCGTCCGTCCTCCGGGAGAACAGCCAGATAGGGGAACTCTTCCAGGATCTCCTCCACACACCCGACGAGCTTGGCCCCCTGCTGGATCAACCGGTGTGTCCCGCGGCTCAGAGGGGAACGGATATCCCCGGGAACAGCAAAAATCTCCCGACCCTCCTCCAGGGCCAATCGCACGGTGATCATGGTTCCGCTCCGCTCCGTGGCTTCCACGACCAGGACGCCGCAGGACAGCCCGCTGATAATCCGGTTTCTTCTCGGAAAGTTCTCCGGCCTGGCTTCTGTACCCGGAGGGAATTCCGAGACGAGAAAACCCTGTTCAGGCACCCGTGCGAACAGGGCCTTGTTGGAGCGCGGGTAGACCCTGTCGATCCCTGTCCCCAGTACCCCTGCCGTGCGCCCCCCATGGTCCAGCGCACTCCAGTGGGCCACCGTATCGATCCCTCGAGCCATTCCGCTGACGATACAAAACCCGCTTTTCACGAGCCCGGACACGAGTTGATCGCATACCGCGGTACCGTAGGCGCCTGCCCGGCGGGATCCTATCACCGCCAGGGCTCGTTCGTCCTCCGCCAGGATCCGTCCTTTGATGAAGAGCACGGGGGGCGGATCGGCAATCTGGCGAAGGCGGTCGGGATATTCGGAACATTCGTACGAGATGAGTCGAACGCCCTGCCGGGCCAGTGCATGGACCTGTTCCCGGTCCAAGGGGTGATCCCGGGCCGAAATCAGTGCTTTTTTCGTGGAGTTGTGCAGCCCCCGGATGGCATCCAGGTCACGGGGGGTGGCCCGGAGAATGCTCTCGGGGGTCTGAAAAGCGTGGAATAGCCGCTTCGTGGGCAGGGAGCGACGTCCCGCCGCCACCGCAGCCAGAAGGAGCCGGGAGTCGCTGGGATTCAAGGATCTTGCCGTTTGAATTCCTTATTCCGTCCAGGAGGCTACTGGCGCGCCTACCTGGAAGGTGGGGTCGCTCTGTGTAACCAGAGCGGTGGAGCTGTTCTTTTCCGTGAAAAGAACCACCAGCGTGCCGATCTTGGAGGCCGGGAGCGTGACCTTCCGGCCGTTGTGGCCCTTGACCTTCTTTCCGGGCTTCATTACCCAGAAGGAATCCCCAACCTCCACCCCGTCTGTCACGCCCCTGTCGATAAAGCACACATCATACTGGGAGATGGAATCGGTGTTGTTCAGACTGGTGACGATGCAACCCTTTATTTCACGAGAAGTTGGTTTTGAATAGAAAGCACTTTGGGGGAGCATGACCCCCTGCGTAACCAGATCCCCCGCCTGGATTCCGTCGTTGGAGAGCAGGACGCGGGCAGGGACGACCCCTGATTCCGACGGGCCGGTTGTTTTCACGAAACCCATCAGGCGTACCAGGGTTCCCATCCGCTTTCGGGTTTCAGGGTGACGCACCTCCCTGACCTTTCGGAGGATCTGAAATTCTTCCCCCGGCGGGATCGTCTGGGACCCGGACATTTCCAGGAACAGATCGTCCCCAAGGGACATCAGTGTCCTGCCGTCAAGGGATTCAAGAACCCATCCCCCTGGTTTCAACGGTTGTTCGGTAAGCAGGGCCGTGTCCGCCATGCTCCGAGGGATAACCAGGGTCTTCACCCCATCTCCCTGGGGCGTTGGCCCGACCTGTGGCGCCTGTACCCGGGCAACGCCCCGGGACCCGGGCCGCCCGAACTCCGCAAGAAAGATCCTGTCCCCTGGGTAGATCCAGTGTGGATTGGCGATGTAAGAATTGTTCTGCCAGACAAACGGCCAGAGGAACGGATCCTGGTAAAACCGATCCGAGATCGTCCAGAGACAGTCTCCATCGCGAACAATGTAGTAGACATCCTCCTTTACCGCCCCCTCTTCCGCCAGAACGGTCTTTATCGAGGAAAAGCAGCACAGGATCAATCCCATAAGGAGGAAGCCCGTGAGACCTGAAACCATCTTGTTTCGATTCTGTTTCATCTTTGTACACCCTTTTCTTCACACTTCTTGCCGGGTTGAATCACATACCTTTGTGACCCATTTTCCTTTATTGTTCGGACGTTCCAAGGAAAATCATGACCCCTCGGAACGAAAAACAACCCAGAACATGGCGAAGAGTTACCCGGGGTTTTTTCCCTCCTCAGAAAATTGTTGCAAGAACCGTTCCCAAGAAGACACGTTCCAGTCTCCGGCTCCGATCACCTTTTTTCGGAGGATCCCCTGCGGGTCCAGAATGTAGGTTTCCGGATAGCGGATGGTCCCATACTTTTTTGCCAGTTTTCCACCCGGATCGAGGTATCCTCGGGGCTCGAGTCCCCAGGAGTCCAAAAACTTGATGACCGACCCGGGACCGGTTCTGTCTACACTCACAGGAACAAGCATATATTTTTCCGGGTCCTGTTTCCCGGAAAATGTAAACAGCCTCGGCAATTCCTCCAGGCAGGGGGGGCACCATGTCGCCCAGAAATGCAAAACAACGACCTTCCCCTTCAGTTCCGCCAGCGACAGGGATCCGCCGTCCAGACCCTGCAACCGGAAGGGGGGGGCCACCTCCCCCTCCTGCAAAGGGCTTATACAACCGAAACAGCAGAGCAGGATCGTAAGCAAACAGACCCCTGCGAGCCATGGTCCTTCTTGTTTGAAACCCTCATTTCCCCGTTGAAAAATATCGTTCACTTTCATTGCATTCGCATGGAAAATCGGTTATGAATGCATCAGAACCCCAGGGTTCGAGTCCCAGTTTCCGGGCCCCCACCACAAGGAGAAAAAAAGTGTCTGTGGCGATGTGGATGACCAAGAAACTGATCACGGTTCAGCGGGAGGCGCCTGCTTCCCTCGCCTTTGAACTCCTTCTGACAAACGATATCCGCCATCTCCCTGTGGTGACCAAAACCAACAAGCTCGTGGGCATCATCACGGATCGTGATCTCAACGAAGCCGTCATTCCCGCAGACCCCGCCCGATCACCACGAAGCATGTACCATACCGTAAAAAATATCAAGGTAGAAAAGATCATGACCCCCAATCCCATTACGGTAGGAACCGACACGGCCGTCCAGGATGCTGCACAGCTTCTTCTCGATCGAAAAATCGACTGTCTTCCGGTGAAAGATTCCCGTGGGCACCTGGCCGGGATCCTGACATCCACGGATATCCTGAAAGCGTTCGTGGAGTTCACCCGCATCCTCGAAGAGACGCGGCGGATCGACATCGCAATGGATTCCGACAACTATTCCGGCGTCCTGGAAGAGTTCCAGAAAAGCGGTGTAACGTTGATCAGTGTCGGCATCACGCATGATGAGGAAACCGACAAGACAATCTTCTCCTTCCGGACCGGGGACAAGGATCTAAGGAAAATCACCGAAAAACTCACCAAAATGGGATACGATTTTTTTCTCGACGAATGATCCCCTCTCCAAGGGAAAACAAGGCGCTTTGGAAATGCTTGACAGCACCGGCGGGTGTCATACAATGAACCCAGAGCAAACTTGGATTCTGAAACCGTCTGTTGTAGAAAAAAGGACAACCTTTCAGATCTTTTTCATGCATTCTTTATCACAGGGGGACCACCCGACGAGACGCACAGGACGTTCAGCACATCCGGACGATGACTTCGTGTAAAGAGGGGAGGCTATTCATGGAAGGAGGGAAGCTATCGATGGAATATCCGAAATGCGAAAAGTGCAATCAGGGCGTTCTCATCCCCCTGTCTGATTTTGGACAGGACGGTGCTCCGATCACCTACAAAGCCTGGGTATGTACGAACCCCGACTGCGGGTTTCACGTGCGGATCGACCGTGGTGAAATCAGTATCGGAAAGACCATTCGCCCATCCACACGATAGGCGATCCCGGAACCCACCGGCCCAGGGAGGTGGATCGACCGACCGGCACCGCACGCAGGATCCAAAACGAATGAGACGGAAAGGGGGGAGGAAACCCCCCTTTTTTTTCGATGAAGGGGGATGCTGAGGATTCAAACCACAGCACGTTGAAACCGCAACGAGAGGAAGAGGAATGAGCGGGGGAGAGCCCTACTTCTTGACCACGGCAATCGATTATGTGAACAACCTGCCGCACATCGGCACGGCCTATGAAAAGATCGGTGCGGACGTTATTGCTCGCTTCAAAAGGCTGGAAGGGTATTCCGTCTTTTTTCTGATGGGTAACGACGAACACAGCATCAATGTGAAAAAAGAGTCACACGCCCGCGGACTGGACCCACAGGAATACTGTGACGGGATGGCGGCCCGGTTCCGGTCGATCTGGCAGAACCTCGACATCTCCTGCGATGCATTCATCCGGACAACGGATGAAAAACACCGTCAAGCCGTCACGACCCTGTTTCAGAGGATACACGAACGGGGAGATATCTACCCGGGCACCTACAAGGGGCTCTACTGCGATTCCTGTGAAACCTACTATCGGGAAAAAGACCTCGTTGAGGAGCGCTGCCCGCAGCACGGAACCGAACCCCGCTGGATCGAAGAAGAGAACTACTTCTTCGCCCTTTCCCGGTATGCGGATCGGATCGAAAAGCTGATCCGGGACAGGACGTTCCGCATTCTACCCGAAATCCGGGAAAACGAAATCCTCAACGTTCTTCAGGCAGGCTTGGAGGATATCAGCATCTCCCGATCTTCGTTCGACTGGGGGATTCCTCTGCCGATTCAACCGGATCACGTGATCTACGTCTGGTTCGACGCGCTGATCAACTATGTCTCCGCCATCGGGTACGGATGGGACGAAGAACATTTTGCGCGGCTCTGGCCCGCCCGGATGCACATCATCGGAAAGGATATTACCCGGTTTCACTGTATCATCTGGCCTGCCATGCTTCTTTCAGCCGGACTGGAACTTCCGGGAACGGTCTTTGGTCACGGTTTTGTCTCCCTCAAGGGGGAAAAGATGAGCAAAACCCTGGGAAACGTAGTGACCCCCATGGAACTGGCGGACGTCTACGGCCCTGACGCACTCCGGTACTATCTTCTCCGTGAAACGAGCTTTGGCAAGGACGGGAACTTCACCTGGGATAATTTTCTCGAGCGTTACAACGGGGATCTGGCCAACGATCTGGGGAACCTGCTTCAACGGGCTCTCACGATGATTCACCGGTACACGAGCGGCACGATCCCCGCACCGGACAGATATCTGGACGAGGATCTTGCGGTTCAACAGGACTGTCTCGGCTTGTATGATGAGGTCCGTGCCTTTCTCGACCCGCAGCGGGGGGATATCGACTTTCACATGGCCCTGATGCGGATCTGGGAAACGGTACGCCACGCCAACAAGTACATCGACCGTTCAGCCCCCTGGGATCTCAACAAGAAGGGGGACCGCCCTCGACTCTCCACCGTGCTGTACACCACCGCGGAGTGCCTCCGTTTTCTCGGTGCGATCCTGTTTCCGTTCCTGCCGGGAACTTCCACGGGACTTCTTCGGCAGTTGGGCCTTCCGGATGCCGTGGGGTCCCTGGATCCTTCCTGGTTTTCCGCCTGGGGCCGCCTGACACCGGGTACGGCTGTGGAAAAACCAGAACCGCTGTTCCCACGGATCGAAACGAAGGCACACGCCCCCTCCCCCGCCGGGGAGCGTCCATCGGCTTCCGCCAAGCCGGCGAAGTCCGCGAAGAAAAAGGAGCCAGCGGCACCCGATCAGGTTCCACTGGACACCTTTCAGTTGCTTGATCTTCGCACCGGGACCATCCTGGAAGCCGAACGGATCCCGAAAACCGATAAATTGCTGAAACTTACCGTGGATATAGGAGAACCCCGCACCATCGTTGCAGGAATCGGTAACTCGTACGATCCGGAGTCGCTCAAGGGACGTCAGGTCGTGGTGGTCGCCAACTTGAAACCTGCAACGATTCGCGGCGTCCGGTCCCAGGGCATGGTGCTCGCCGCGGGAGACGAAGACATCCTTTCGCTGGTCACCTTTTCACAACCGGTTTCACCCGGGCAGAAAATAAGCTGACGGGTCCTTTCCCTGGCGGACAAAAAGGAGAACCGAAGATGAACCGTTCGCCTGTCTTGTCTATCGCCTGTATTCTCGCCCTTCTCCTCACGCTGTCCACCCCCGGTTCTTCGTGGGGCTTCCTCGACTTCAGCGAAGACGCCCTGAAATCCACGGGTATCATCATCGGGATCACCGCCGGCGTGGTGATCCTCGTGGTCTTGATCGCCGGGACCATCAAGGACATCAAAGGGGGCGACGAGGAGGAAGGAGATATCTGGGCGGACCTCCGGGAGAACCGCACCCTGTCCCGCTTCCCGGCTTTCATGGCCGGTCCGCTTCTCGTAGATGACCTGAGAAATGCGTTTTCTTCCCATCCTCCCGAACCTCTCGATTTTCAGGGAGGAGACCTCCCCTTCTCACTCCGTTCCGAAAGGGGGTTGCATCAGAAGTTTGCACAGTTTCGGATCGGAGGGAGCGGGATCCCCCTGCCGGAACTGTGGTTGCCGGTCATCCATCGCACGGAAACCCTCTTGATGGACTCAAGGCGGTTTGCTTTCCTGACGAACGAAAAAGTGGATCGGGATACCAACCCTTAACCTAGCCCCGGGGAGGTTCAGACACATGGCGGAGAAAGGGTCTCCGGAGGAATTCCACGATTACAGGCGATGGGTCTGCTCACACGTTGACAGCCTCTTATGCGGAGACCCCGTCTTCTGGGAGCAGTTTGGCAGCAGACGTTCACGCCTTCGGAACGCCCCGGACCCGATCGGCGCCCGGTTCAACTGGGAACGTTCCTTTCTGGAACGGCCCGTGGGCAAGGAACCGATTTCCCGTAGGGAACTCGCTGCCGGATACGGAGTGTCCCGTGACCGACTTCGGCGCTACGAGCGCGCGGGGATGTTCTCCGATGCCCTCCCCGGGCCGGAAGGTTACGGGTTGCAGCAGGTGAAACGGCTCCAGTGGATCCTTTTTTTCACCCGGGAACTGGGGATCCAGACTCCAGGCCTGACGACCCTCTTGTCGCTGGAAGGTCTGCGGAGCCAGTTTTCTCACCTCAGTTCCTCCACAACTCCGGATGTGCCGATCCACCGATCCCTTCCCGGCGCTTCCCATCCTGGCGGAAAACGTGTAAATTCGAGACAGGAAGTTCCCTACACAACCGTCCGGGAAATGCGTGACTTGCTGCACGAGATCGGGAACAAGCTCCACGTGATCTCCGGGAGGGCGGACCGGCTCCGGCGGAAACTTTCGGGCAACACGCTGGCGGAAAAAAACCTTACCATCATCCTTTCCCAGTCCGAACGGGCCACGAAAACCCTGGGAGACATCCGAAACCTGATCCTGGCGATCCCCCCCAACAGTCCCCAACGGGAGAAATGGTCGTGATGAGTATTCCAAGAAAGAAAAAGTTTCCCGGCTCCGGTCCCCGCAACCTTCTGATCGTGGACGACGATCCCGAGATGCGAAGCCTTCTTTCCGAAGAACTGGAAGAGGAGGGTTACCGTGTCACGGTGGCCAAAAACGGGCTGGACGTTCTCAGTGATATCCCGTTCACGTCCTACGACATGATCATCACGGACTGGAAACTCCCCCTCCGGGATGGGGTCCAGATCCTGAAATCAGTCCGGGAAATCCACCCGGATATGCCCGTCATCCTGATTACCGCCTTCGGGGATGCAAAGGTCCGGA
>CAYTRL010000162.1:4711-12320 GCA_964439795.1 uncultured Thermodesulfobacteriota bacterium | reverse complement strand
CACGACTTCCGGGCCCAGGACAAAATTCGTGCTCAGGTGGCCGATCCCGAAGATCTCGACCCCTTGCAGAAGAAGATCACGCCAGCGGTCGTAGCCCACGGCCCGTGATTTTCCGGGGCACATACTCTCGAAGATCCGCTTGTCCCACGTTTCGATGTTCCAGGTGGCGTTGATGAAGCCCGCATCGCGCGCCCGGACGGCATCTTTTGGATCCAGGACCTGGGTGCCGCACAGAAACCTCAACCTTCTCCCAGCGGCGGATTTCTTGATGGCCTCCAGGGGCCGGATGTACATGTCCAGCTCCTTGGAACGGTTCAGCAGCGCTCCGGCCACCACGATATGCGCATGGTCCGCATCCGGATTGTCTCCGCCGAACGCGATCTCAAAGGCCTCCACCAGCAGGTCCGTGTTCATGGCCACCTGGGTCCGGTACCCGGCGGCCTTGGCCATGTCAAAGGTGGGGTTCCAGTCGCAGTAACGGCACTGTTCCTCCGCTTTGAAATACTCGCAGTAATCCAGCGGAACGATCCCCACGCAGTGGCAGGGGCCCACCTCGAACAGGACCGATGTGAGAGATTCGCCGTTGGAGAGGGTCTTGTTGTACCAGTGAGGCTTCGGCGGAAAGAGGACCTGCTCGATCGGCTCTTCCCTCCGGTAGAGCATGAAGGAGTGGTCCGGCTGCAGTCGTATGGTGTATGGGCTGTCCAGGTCCAGGATCAGCTTGATGTAGGTTTCATCCTGCAGGTGGAAGCTCCAGGGGAGGGAGGCCAGGTCGATGTCGTCCGAGACAACGTGGTGGCACTTGAACCCCCGCACCGTGTCCGGGAGACCGTCTTCGGTGACACGCTGGAGATCCTTGGTGTAGTTGATCCCCCGGTTGAGCAGGTCCGTCTTGAGTACGATGGTACGGGGAATCTCCGGGTATTTCTCGCAGAGTCTTTCCAGGGTGTAATCATTGTCGACAACGGAATGGCTCATCGCTTGTCCCTTGTGTGTTTGATATAGCGCTACCAGATCTCTCCCACCGAGCCCTCTTCCTTGAGCCGGGCGATCTCTTCCGGGGAATAGCCGAGTTCCGCGAGGATATCGTCGTTGTGCTGGCCAAGGGTGGGCGACCCGGATACCACCTTTCCCGGGGTCCGGGAGAATTTTGGGATGATGCCCGTGCCCTTCACCCGGTCAAAAACCGGGTCATCCCATTCAATAAAGTTTTCCCGTGCCCGGTAGTGAGGATCCTCCGCCATGTCCCTGATGTTGTACACCCGCTCGCACGGCACCTGATGTTTGATGCTCAGGGTTTCCTCCACCTCATCCGCATCTCGAGCGGCCACCCACTCTTTCAGGAGGCCCTCAAATATCTCCGCCCCCGGGGACCCCCGGAGGCAGTTTTCGAACTGCGGATACCAGCGCGGATCCTGGGGGTCCAGACCGATGGCCGTACACAGACGGGCAAACGGTTCGTTGGCCGCGTTGATACAGAACCATTTCCCGTCCCGGCTCTGGTAGGTGTCCCAGGGCACGGCCAACGGGTGTTTGTTCCCCAGTCTCTCCGGGATCTCGTCGTTCTGGAAATAGTTGATGGAGGTGTCCGCGAGCATGCGGAAAACGGCCTCGTACTGGGCGATGTCCACGGCCTGTCCCTGGTCCGTCTTCTGTGCATGAATATACGCCGCCAGGGCCGACCAGAGGGTAAACAGGCCTGAGACGTAGTCGCAGATATAAGGTTTCGCCGACAGGGGAGGGGAGGGGTCCGGGTCGCCGATCATGGCCATCAGGCCGCCGAAGGCCTGGCCGATCATGTCGTAGGAGGCCCGGTGGATGTACCGGGGGTCTCCGGTTTTGCCGTAGCCGGAGACATGCATGATCACGAGACGGGGGTTTCTTTTCCATACGACCTCATCCGTCAGGCCCAGTTTTTCATAGGTGCCCGGGATGGAGCTTTCGATCCAGATGTCCGCCTTCTCGAGCAGTGTCAACAGGATCTCTCTGGCCTCGTCCTGCTTCAGGTTCAGGGTGAGGCTCCGCTGGTTCCTTTTTTCCTGGGCCCACCCGGCATGGGACATCCGGTAGATTTCGCCCATGGGCGGTTCCACATGAATCACGTCCGCGCCGAAATCGGCGGCGAGCGACGCCGCCCAGGGACCCGCGTTGTTTCGGCCGCTGTCAACGATCCTCAGCCCCTGCAGCGGGCCGAAAGGCTCTTTCTCCTTCTCACGCATGCCGCAAACCCCTTGTACGGTCTCTGTCCCTTTCAAGAGAGATCGTTTGCCTCTTCCCCCAGGATCCTCAGGAGCGTGCTCATGGATTCGTTGATTTTGAGGATCTCATTTGTGGGCAGTCTATCAAGGGCGTTCATGGCCCGGACCGGCCCTGCAAAGGGCGCAGAAGAAACCATCTTCCTGCCTTTGGGGGTCACCGCCAACACCAGTTTCCGGCGGTCCCGGGTGTCCCGATCCTTGACCACATAGCCGTCTCGTTCCAACCGGTCCACGATGCCGCCCACCGTGGTGATGTGGCGGAAGGTCCGGTTGCACACCTCGGTGAGGCTGATCGGTCCATCGCTGGCGATGATCTTCAAGGTCCCTGCCTGGGGGCCCGTGATGTTGTACTTTTCCTTGAGTTCTGCGGAGAAGAGGTCCACCGTGCGGAGTATTCTTCGGAACGACTGGATGATTTCCCGGATCGCTTTGTCCCTGCGAACGGCCATGAGGCGTGCTTTCCCGTGCGGTTCAGGGTTCGAAAGGTCGATGCCGCCGGAAATAATAGGCATACCTAATATAGGTATGCCTATTATTTATCCGTCCGCGCGAGGTGTCAAGCTTTTTTTCGAACGGCTACAAGTTCCAGACGCCTCGCAATTTCCGGAACTCCGGCGCTCGCTTTTCCAGGAACGCCTGGGTCCCTTCGCCCGATTCCTTTGTATTCCAGTAGAGGTCCAGGGCCGCGTATCCCACGGCCTCGATCCCGTGGATGTGGTCCGTGTCCGCATTGAACGAGGTCTTGGCGATCCGGAGGGCCGTGGGGCTCATCTTGAGGATTTCCTTGCACCACGCCTCGACTTCCCCCTCCAGCTCTTCGTGCGGAACCACCTTGTTGGCCAGTCCCATTTCCAGCGCCTCCTGCGCCGTGTACCTCTTGCACAGATACCACATCTCCCGCGCCTTTTTCTCTCCCACGACACGGGTGAGGTAGGCCGTGCCGAAGCCGGGATCCACGCTTCCGAACTTTGGCCCCACCTGCCCGAAGACCGCCTTGTCCGAAGCGATGGTGATATCGCAGATGACATGGAAAACGTGTCCTCCACCGATGGCGTACCCGTTCACCGCAGCGATCACCGGTTTGGGGATCTGACGGATGATCCCGTGCAGATGGGTAATCTCACCCCCCCGAAAGCCGTAGCTGCCGTCCACCTTGGACTTCTGGTCCCCCCCGGTGCAGAACGCCTTGTCCCCGGCCCCCGTGAGCACCACCACGCCCACTTCGTCGTCGTCCCAGGCATCCTGAAACCCCTGGATCATTTCATTAACGGTCTGTGCGCGGAAGGCGTTCATGACCTTGGGGCGGTTGATGATCACCTTGGCGATTCCGTCTTTTTTCTCGTAAAGGACATCTTCGAATTGCATGCTTCCTCCCTTCTTCTTCCGTTACGGATCATCGGGAAAACCACAGGAAACGGTTCCAGGGTGGAAAAAAAGTGAATCCGGTTTCTATCGGTCCGCGGCAACGGCTTCTTCACAAAGCAGGGCGATCTCGAACACCTTGTCCGAGGCCAGGCTCCCCACGTTCCGCACCGAGTCGGCCGCATGGTAGAGCCCCTGGACGTTGGGGTTCTTCACATCGATCTCCTCGGGAACGATCCCCCAGGGATGACGGCCCCAGTTGAGCTGAAGGGTCAGGGCCTTCTCTTCGATGCTGTCCATGAACCCGGGAAACGACTTCTCCATGGCCGCTTCCCACGCAGCCAGGGTGGTGTTCACCGCCTCCCGATCGCTGTCCATGCCAAAGGGGGCGGTGTGGTTGTTGGCCGTGACAAAGGTGGAGACGAGCTGCTTGCCCTCGGGTACCGTGGCGTTCACGAAATCCCCTTTGAGCCAGTCCCCCACGTACACGGGCATCCCCTCGGGCGAGGCCGCGAACAGGTGGATCCAGCCGTAGTACTCGTCCGGGATCACCTTTTTGTTCAGCAGGTACAGGCCCGTCAGGTCCTCGTCGCTCAGGGACAGGCCCACTTCCATGGCTTTCTGCCAGCCCGGGGGAAAGATTTCCCGCGGCAGGAGCTTCCGCTCCCCCACGTTGAAGTACAGGGGCATGGCGGTGACCACGATGGGGGCCCTGATCTCGTAGAGGATGTCCGACGGGTTGTCCCGCGCCCACACCCCCACGGCGCGGTCCTGCTCGATCATCACCTTTCGGGCGCTGAAATCGGTAAGAACCTTCCCCCCCGCACTCTCGATAGAGCGTGCCAGGGGCTGGATGATGGCGTCCTCCAGGGTCCCTTCCTCCGGATACCAGAACGGCACGGCGCCCGACTGGGTGAACAGGTGGAAGTTGGATATCTTGGATCCGGCGTTCAGGCGGTCCGCGGTCATGCCCAGCAGCTGTGTTTCCACCGACATGACGGCGATCACCATGGGGTTGCCGCATTCCTTCTCCATCCAGTCCTGCCAGCTCATGTTCACCAGCTTGCGGCGCTCCTCCAGGCTCAGGGAAGCCATCAGCTCGAACATCTTCTGAAAATCCTGCTTGTCCGGATCCGGCATCTCCATGTTCGCGCCAAAGGCAAAAAACTCGAAAAAGGCCTTCACGCCCTTGCTGCGGTCCATGGTGAAGAACTCGAGTCCTTCGGCGCCTTCCCGCCCCACCAGCGCCATCACCCAGCTTACGTCTTTCTGCTTCATGGGCAGTTCGAGCTTGTTGAACACCTGCATGCAGAACGTTTCCTCTTTGGAGTTCACATGCCCCGTGAGCAGGTGCACGCCGTTGTCCACCCGACAGCCGGCAAACCGGATCGACCGGTACCGGCCCCCCAGCCAAGGGTTTTTTTCCAGCACCGCGGTCTTGAGCCCTCTTTTTGACAGGAGCGAACCGATGGAAAGTCCTCCGGGGCCCCCCCCGATGACGATGGCGTCATAGTTCAGATCCATAACGGTTGACTCCTTATGCTTTCTTGATGGATAATTTGTAATCTAATATAAATGATTCATCAATCATATCAGATATCAGATACAGGACTGGTTTTGCAAGGAAAAATTTTTCAAGGAAAAAAGGGGCCGTTCCCTGAAGGGTGATCATTGAAAACAGGCAGGGTTCCCTGGCAAAGGGAGGAGGGGGTCCGTGGGTTCCAAGAAGCAGGCCCGGAAAAGCAAACCGGCGGAGAACGACTACACCATCGGCAAGATGGCAAAACAGGCAACGGAAAGGTCCGGGCTGCGCTGCACGCCCACCATGATCTACAACTACGAACGGCTCGGCCTCATGAACCCTCACCGGAAAACCGAGGGGGGCACCCGCCACTACAACGATCGGGACCTGGCCAGGCTCGTCCTGATCAAAAGGCTTCAAAAGGAGTTCGGTGGCTCCCTGGATGAAACCCGGGAAGCGCTTACCTCCGTGAAGGACCCGGGAAAGCTCCAGGCGGACAAGGCGAAACTGCGGGAATTTATCCGCGCACACAAGCAAAACAGGAGGATCACCAACAAGAAGTTCGTCGAGTCCAAGGAGGCCCGGAGAAAAGCCATGATCAACGCGGCCCTGGATCTGTTTGAAAAGAAGGGGCATCACCGGACCACCATCGCGGACATCACGTCCCGATCCGGAACCTCTCACGGGACCTTTTACCTCTACTTCAAGGACAAAAACGCCCTGATTCGTGAGATCGTGGAAACCGTGATGGAGGCCACCTGGCAGGCGGTTGCCAGGGCAGGGACCCCTGGCGGACACCGGGAAGAAAAAGTGATGGCCATGGTGGAGTCCTTTTTCCAGATCGACAAAAGATACCAGCGCATGGCCCACATTTTCGTTCAGGGGGCCGCTCGGAACACACGGGCTTACGACAAGCAGGTGGAAAAGGTCTACTTGAAGGTCTCCGGCCCCTTCATCGAGGCGATCGAGCAGGGGATCCGTAACGGAGAGTTCCGTTGCTCCAACCCGAAGCGGGCCGCTTTTGAGATCATTTCCCTGGTGGAACTGTTCCGGTACCGGTCCATATTCAAGGAACGTTTCGTCTTTGAGAAGTTCGGACCGGACCTGGAGGGGTTCCAGGAAGGCCGCCAGATGGAGCTGTTGAAAAACCTGATTGTAGAGATCCTCCATCCGCCATCCGGGTCCGGAAAACCCACAACGGTCAGGGCCTGATCACACTTGACGAGGGAAAAGTGGAATCCCCGAGTCCGTCCCGGACTCCGATCCGGGGTTCGAGGGACAAGCTTCGCACATGAGCCAGGACGATAGGATCAAGACCGGCGGCCTGAACGTCTTTCCGGGGGAAGTGGAGGCGGTGATCGACTCGCATCCGGGAGTGGAGGAAACGGCCGTTTTCGGCCTCCCACACCCGAAGTGGGAAAAGGTCGTGGTGGCCGTTGTCAGGCTCCAGCCGGATTCACCCATCGAGGAAAACGACCTCCGGGACTTCTGCAGGAACGCCCTGGGCGCTTACAAGATCCCCAAAGCCTTCTTTTTTACTACGGATCCCCTGCCGCGCAACCCCCTGGGAAAGGTGTTGCGACAAGCCCTCAAGGAATCGTACGCCGGCAAAGCACGGATGCTGTGGCAGAGCGGAACCCCCGGCAAGCAACGTTCCCCGAACCGTGACCGGGACCCCCTCCGGCACTGCCGGAAGTGCGAATTTCAGGACGTGTGCGAGAAGTTCTGCGACAAGTACTTCGAGTGATCCCGCTGTCCTCTTTCATGGTTCCCTCCTGTCCATCCTTCCATCCGTTCTGTGCCGGTTTTTTTCAGGGCCGAGAAAGAAAAAAATTCGGGGTTGACACGATTCCCGGGACTGGAATAATATCATATTTAATATGATTGACTAATTAGCAATATCATATATGAAGTTTAGCGGGAGCCCGGGCGTCCACGCCGCAGGCGCGGATGCTTGCCGGTTCCCTGACAAGAAAGGGGTTCCATGGATTTCCAGTTTTCTCAGGAACAGGAGATGTTCCGACGGACCATCCGCCGGTTCATCAAGAAGGAATGTTCTCCGGAAACGGAACGCGACCTGGATGAACGTGAGGCGTTTCCCCAGGAGCTTTTTTCCAAGATGGCCAAGCTCGGCTTCCTGGGCGTACTGGTGCCCGAGGAGTTCGGCGGCCAGGGCGGCAAAACTCTGGATGCCGTCCTCCTCATGGAAGAGCTCAACTACGGCAGTGTTGCCTGTGCCGGCGCCTTTGCCTTCTGCAACCTCTACGGCGTGACCAAGATCCTCCACAACGGAACCGAAGGACAAAAGAAGGCGTACCTCCCCGGCCTGGGCTCCGGAGAGTACAAGATGTCCGTTGCGTGTACCGAGCCCGATGCGGGAACCGGAAACGGCGCGATCAGGACCCGTGCCGTGGAGAACGGCGATACGTTTGTGATCAACGGAACCAAGGTCTTCATCAACAATGCG
>CAYTRL010000162.1:0-4701 GCA_964439795.1 uncultured Thermodesulfobacteriota bacterium | reverse complement strand
GTGGCGGACTATCTGATCACAGCCTGCGTGACGGATAAAAAGGGGGAAGAGTACAAAAACATGTCCCTTTTTGTCGTGCCCACGAACGATCCCGGCTTCCGTGCCATCCCGATCCGGAAGATGGGAAACCGGGCTACACCCTCCTGCGAGGTGGTCTTCGAGGACGTGGCCGTACCTCAGGCCGCCCTGCTGGGGGGAATGACCCAGATCAACCTCGGGTGGCGGGCCATGCGCAAGACCCTGGACATGGAACGGACCATCTTCGCGGCGGGGTGCGTGGGGCTGGCGCAGGCCGCCTACGAGGAGGCCCTCAACTACGCCCGGACCCGGAGACAGGGGGGGCTGCCCGTGGGCGACTACCAGGCCGTGATGCACAAGCTTGCCGACATGACCGTAAAGGTCCACACGGCCAGGCTGCTCGTGTATCACACCGGGTGGATGATCGATAACGACTGGCCGGCAACGGCCAACGCAGCCATGGCAAAGGTCTATTCCGCGGATATCTGCAAGGAGGTGTGCCTGGACGGGCTCCAGGTCATGGGCGGCGCCGGGTACATTCAGGAATCCAACATGCAGCGTTACGTGCGGGAGGCGGTGCTCAACACCATTGTGGGCGGGACCAACGAAATCCAGAGGAACACCATCGGCATGGCCCTGGAGCTGGGCCTGCCTCGCCAGACAAGGGAAAAGTCCAAAGACCGTAACCAATGAACGGTTCAACCCTCTTTCCTCTCCTCCAGCAAGGAGGAGAGGTCCGGGTGGAGGAGACCCAACGATGCAAGAGATCGATGCACTGGTGGAAAAGTTCCCCCGCTACCCCAAGAGCAAGCTGATCCGGGCCGCGGTTCTCCGCGACGGGATCAAGTTCACCCCCAACCTCATTGACATCGCCTCCTGGGCGCTGCCGCAGAGCAACTGGGTGCTGGAGTACACCCATTACAAACATGCAGCGGAAAAGGTGGAAACGTACATCCAGGACCAGGAACTGGACGAGGAAAGCGCGGATCTGGCCCGGCACGGCTGGGTGGAAACGCCTTCCGGGTTCCGGTTCCAGGACTACACCTACATCCAGATCGGGTTCAACGATGAGAGCCCCTGGGAGCTCAGGAGCGAATGGCTTGGCTCCACGTTCTCCGTGGCCGGGATGGGGGGGGAGCGGCACTTCCTCTATTACGAGGACGAGCGGGTGGAGGAGGTCATCTTCGAAGAGCGGCCCCAGTGGCTCACGAAGAAGACATCGGACGGGAAATCGTTCTCCAGCGTGATGCAGCTCATCTCTGCCCAGGTGTTCAACGCTTGTGTGCTGCGCCATTGCGAGTACTTCAACCAGGACAAACACTGCCGGTTCTGTGCCATGACCGGGGGGAGCAAGGCCCTGAAGGAAGTGGGCGTCCAGCACCAGATGGCGCTCAAACCGGCGCACGCTGTGGAGGCCTTCGAGGCGGCCCACAAGGAGACCGGGGTGAACATCATCCTGCTGAGCGGCGGGACCCTCTACAACCAGGACAAGGAGGCGGAGGCCTACTACAAGCTCACCGAGGCGCTGGCGGAAAAACGGGACGACCTGCGCGCAGAAACCTACATCCTGGCCGGAACCAGCGCGTTCGAAAAGGACAAGGCGCAAAAACTCTGCGACCTGGGCCTGGATCTGCTGATGTACGATCTGGAGGTCTGGGACCCCGACGTGTTCCAGTTCGTGTGTCCCGGCAAGGCCGAGCACATCGGCCGGGATGAATGGTTGAAAAGGCTGTTGGACGCCCGGGACGCGTTCGGAAAAGGCCGGGTGGGCACCAACCTGGTTTTGGGCGCGGAACTGGCCCAGCCCGGCGGATTTACGGATCTGGACAAGGGCGTTGCTTCCTGGGAAGAGTGTTTCGAGTGGTGCCTGTCCAACGATCTCGTTCCCATGCTGACCATATGGCAGCCCTCTGCGGGGTCGCAGTTCGAGGGCGCACGGAACACAGCCTCCATCGAATACCTTCTGGAGGTGGGCGCGAAACGTCGGGCCGCCATGAAGAAGTACGACATGTTCAGCCACTGTATCGATATGTGGAAGTAACGAATTCCGGAGCCGATTGCGCTTCGCTTCGAGATCTCTCGAGAAAGGAGTCGGGACGATGCACACAGCACCGATCGACGGGTTGACCCCCGAGGAAACCGCATTCCGGGACGAGGTCAAGGCGTTTGCACAGGAAGAGATCGCGCCCCGGGCCCGGCAGATCGACAAAGAGGACTGCGTCCCCATGGATATCCGAAAGAAGATCGGGGACAAGGGGTGGTACGGCCTGCTCTGGCCCAAGGAGTACGGGGGATACGGGGGCAACATCATGAATTTCTGTCTCGCCTCCGAGCAGATCGCCTACGCCAGCGGGGGGGTGGGGGCCACCTTCAACGCCACGGTTCTGTGCGGGGTGCCGATCCTCTATTTCGGCACGGAAGAACAGAAGCGCAAGTTCGGTACGCCACTGATCAAGGGGGATACCGTGGGGGGGTCCATCGGCATCACCGAACCCGATGCCGGTTCGGACGTTTCCGCGCTGAGCACCCGCGCGGTCCGGGACGGGGATCACTGGGTGATCAACGGGAAGAAGCGGCACATCGATAACGTGGGTATCGCGAACCTGCTCTCCTTCTGGGCCGTGACCGACCCCGACGCGGAGCCCAAGCACCGGGGGTTCAGCACGTTCGTGGTGGAACGGGGCACCCCGGGCTTCGACACCCTGGTCACCCGCTACATCGGCCTGAAGGGGCTGGACTGCGGGGAGATGCACTTCGACAACGTGCGGCTGCCCGAGGAGAACATGATCGGGGAGGAGAACAAGGGCTTCTACCACATCATGCGCCTGTTCGAGTACGCGCGTACCGGCGCCGGCGGATGGGGCGTGGGCACGGCGCAGGTGTGCCTGGACGAGGCCGTTGACTACGCCATGAACCGGGTCCAGTTCGGCAAGCCGATTATCAACCTGCAGGCGATCCAGATGATGATCGCGGACATGGTCATGGACCTGGAACTGATGCGGATGCTTTCCTACCGCGCGGCGAGGATCGGGGACGCCGGCCTGGCGGCGGACCGGGCCGTAACCGCCACCAAGCTCTTCTGCAACGAGGCCCTCTTCCGCATCGCCAGCACCGCCCTGCAGATCCACGGGGCCAACGGGTACAGCGAGGATTACCCCATCGAGAGGCACTTCCGGGACGCCCGTGTCCTGCCCATCGGCGAGGGAACCACCCAGGTGATGAAACTGCTGCTCACGCGGATCGAACTGAAGTCCCGGTATACCTGATCAGGTGCATCGGTAAGACGTTGGGGGAAGCGCAGGCGTCATCCCATCCATGGATGAACATGGGGAGGAACATGCGGCTCGGAAAAAAAGCAGTCCTGATCACCGGGGCCGGGTCGGGCATCGGGCGGGCTTCCGCAATTCTGTTCGCCGAGGAGGGAGCCCGCGTGGTGGTGGTGGACAAAAACGAGGCCGCAGGAAACGAGGTCCAGGAGACCATCCGGAAATCGGGGGGGCAGGCCCTGTTCGTCAAGGCGGACGTGTCCGATCCCTCCGATTGCCAAGCCATGGTGCTACGAACCGTGGATGCGTACGGGCGGCTGGATGTCCTGTTCAATAATGCGGGGGTGGAGTCCTCCTATGCGTTTCTGGCGGATCAACCCACGGAGGAGTGGGACGAACTCATCAACGTGAACCTCAAGGGGGTGCTCTACGGATCGAAATACGGGATCGAACAGATGCTGGAGAACGGGGGAGGGGTGATCGTCAACACGAGCTCCGTGACCGGACTGAGCGGTTTTCTGCTCCAAGCCGTCTACGGTGCCACCAAGGCGGGCATCGTGAACCTCACCCTGAACACCGCCCTGGAATACGCCCCCATGAACATCCGCGCCAACTGTATCTGTCCGGGTCCCATCGACACACCCATCCTGCGTGCGGCACTGGAAAACGTTCCCCTGGAGAACGCGGACGAGCTGGTCACTTCCGTCATCCCCATGGGGAGGATCGGGAAGCCTGAAGAGGCGGCACGCGTGGCCCTGTTTCTGGCCTCGGAGGAATCCTCCTATGTTACGGGCGCGGTGATCCCCGTGGATGGAGGTCTGCTAAGCGGACACAGGCCTCCCATGACCGGATGAGTGGAGGTTTCACAGGTTTCGTTTGACATTGGCTACTGAACCACTAGACAATAACCCGTAGAGACTGTTTGTCCGCAAAGGCCGTTGACGCTTCATAACGGTTCCCCCCCTTGAGGACGACAGACGAGGTTGGCGACATGGCACACGCTCGGGAAGCCTTCCACGAACGTTATGGTTCCAAGGTACTGACCCAGGCCTTCCAGCCTTCCCTCCCGTATTACTTCCGCACCTATACCCCCCACGGACTGGCGTATCAGGCCTCATGGCTCTGGTGCGGGCTCGTGGACGGAGAAGGGAACCGCTACGCCTGCCTGAGGGAGTGGAAGACCGAATACACCATGAATGTCCTCGTTTCCAGGCTGAACCCGGATCCGGATGTTGTGGCCTCCCGGCTCTACAAACGTCTGAATATGGGGATCATCCTTTTCGAGAAGGACGATGCGCGTCAGGTGGTTGAGGTTGCGCCGGCCTTCGATCCGGAGGCTTACCGCATCACCATCGAACCCCAGCACTTTCTATGGAAGGATGCCGGGGGAGAGCTCGACCTGGAATTCAACGCCCTG
>CAYTRL010000161.1:1216-12348 GCA_964439795.1 uncultured Thermodesulfobacteriota bacterium | reverse complement strand
GGTGCGCAGGCGGTGGATGAAGCTGTCCAGGGTCCTCGTCTCCACGCCCGGGGAATACCCCCAGATGTGCTGCAGCATTTCCTCCCGGGGCACGGGTTCGGGTGGACGCTCCACGAGATACCGCAGGACCTGGAACTCCTTCTCCGTGAGGTCCCGTTCCCCGGCGTGCCCCTTCGCTCTCCGGTTCTTGAAATCCACCCAGGCATCCTTTCCGAAGCGGTACACGGCCCCCTGCCCGGGCACGGTCCGGTACCAGCTGCCGCGCTTGAGCATCCCCTGTACACGGAGCAGAAGCTCCTGCAGGTGGAACGGCTTGGTCAGGTAGTCGTCCGCACCCTGTTCCAGCCCCTTTACGCGATCCTCGTCCGAGGCCCGGGCGGTGAGCATGAGGATCGGGATGCGGGGGTCTTCCTCACGGATCCTGCGGGCCACCTCGAACCCGTCCACGCGGGGCAGCATGAGATCCAGCAGGATCAGGCTCCAGGGCCCTTGGGGAAAAAGGTCCAGGGCTTCCTGCCCGTCCCGGGCCAGCACGGCCTCGTACCCCTCGGAGCGCAGGTTGTAGAGCAGCCCCTCGGCCAGGTGCTTCTCGTCTTCCACCACCAGGATGCGGGGAGAGTCCATGGTCATGCCCTTCGAAAGGGAAGCGCGGAGAGAAGGTTCCTCCGCTTCAGGCGGGACGGGCGGGGCCCGTTCCGGGGCAGGTCCAGCACGAAGGCCGTCCCCGGCTCCCCCCGCTCGCCGCTGCGCAGGGAGATCTTGCCCCCGTGCGACTTGACGATGTTCTGTACGATGTAGAGCCCCAGGCCCGTGCCCTTCACGGTCCGGGTCATCTCGCTGCCCACCCGGTAGAACATCTTGAACACCTTCTTCTGCTCCGCCCTGGGAATCCCCGGCCCCCGGTCCCGGAACTCCAGCAGGCACCGGTCCCCCGGACACTCCGCCTTCACCCGCAGCCGGAAACCCGACGGGGAGTACCGGTGGGCGTTTTCCACCAGGTTGTCCATGGCGATCTTGAGGTTCTCCCAGTCACAGCGCACATGGATGCCGGGCGAAACCTCGGAGACCAGGTCCTCCGGGCCCCACCCGTGCTTCTTGCGCTTCTCCTCCAGGTAGGCCTCCAGCCGCTCGCTCAGGGGGATCGTCTCAAAGGCGGGCTCTCCCTTCATCCGCTGGACACGGGAGACCCAGAGGATGTTCTGGATCAGCACGGACAGCCGCTCGGTCTCCTCCTGCATCCGCTCCAGAAACTCCTTACGGACCTGCTCCTCCGGGTCCCGGATCAGGAGCGTTTCCAGGTAGAGCTGCACCGAGGCCAGGGGAGAACGGAGTTCGTGGGTCACCGACGAGATGAAGTTCTGGTGCACCAGGTTCAGGGCCGCCTGCTTGCGGTAGTAGGTGTAGATCATGAAGATTCCCAGAAGCAGGAAGAGCATGAGGATCCCGGCCCCGAACCAGACGATCCAGGGCGGGCCCACGCCCTCGGGCCCGAACTGGAACCGGAGGGAGATCCTGCGGATCATCTGGTAGTTGTTGATGGAGTAGTAGACCCAGAGGGCCACCAGGCCGAGCCACGCGATGTTGATCAGGACGAACACGATCAGGGAAGACCGTGCGCCGAACCCTTTTTCCACCAGCGCCTCCCAACGTCTGCCGGACCGAAGTACGCTTCCGCTTCAGGCAATTTTAAGCGGAAAGGCGCGGGTTTGCAAAAAGCCACGCACGGCGGCGGACCCGGATTCCATGAACACGCGGCCGCACAGGCACGGGCACGCGTCAGGAGCCGCGGGACGGCAGGGTGGCGGGCAACGCTTCCCGGGAAAGGGTGGCCCGGACCGCCTCGGTCTTGTAGCGGACGTAGCGCTGCCCGTAGCCCGAGAACTCCTGCGGGATCCGCTCCAGGCTCTTCCGCAACCAGCCCAGAAACTCCTCCACCGAGGCGCGCACCGGCCCCGCGCTCTGGGAGATCCCCTTGCCCAGGCTCTGGACCTTGCTGCCCAGCGGTTTGACGAGCCTCTGGTAACGGCTTTCCACCTCCTCGGACCAACGGTCCAGCCGGCGCAGCTGGCGGTTATAGGGGCGCATCCGGAAGAGGATCTTCCGGGCCAGGATGCTTCCCGCAAACCGGATCACGGCGTTGTACACCCGGTCCCGGGAAAAGAGGAGATGCCGGAACGCCTCCTTCCATGAATAGAACTTCAGGTGCGCCCGGATCAGCTCCCGCTGGAGGACGTGCGGGTCCATCCTGGCGGGCCTGACGACCACGTGGTGGGCATCGTACAGGTGCCATTTCCGGCTGAGGACCTTGCCCGCTTCCCCGTATCTCTTTGTCAGGGGGGTACCCGGAAGAGGCATGAGCGAAAAAAACTGGGCCGAGGACAGCATGGAGTTCTGCGCAAACTTCACGGTCTCCCGCACCGTCTCCGCCGTGTCTTCATCGGACCCGAGCACGAACATGCCGTGCACCGAGAAACGCGCCTCGTTGAAACGGCGGATCGCCTCCTCGTTCTTGGCCCGGCTGGACTGCTTGTGGAGCACCCGGAGCGTCTCCTCGTTGATCGACTCCACCCCCACGTACAGCCGCGTGCAGCCCGCCCGCTTCATGAGGCCCAGCAGTTCGTCGTCCCAGGCCGCCTCCACGCGTACCTGAGCGCCCCAGGGGGGCATGGGCAGGCCCTTTTCCAGGATCCTGTTCAGAAACGCCTTGGTGCGGGAGGGTTTTGCGTGAAAGTTGTCGTCCCCGAAAAAGATCGGCCTTCTCGTCTGGCGGATCGTGTTCTCTATCAGGCCCACGGTGGTGTCAACATCCATGAACCGGTAGCCGCTGCCGAAGTGGGCGATCACCGCGCAGAAGTCGCAGCGGAAGGGGCAGCCCCGGGAGGTCACGACCACGCTGTGGGTGATCCCCTTTCGCACCGGTTCCGGGTATTCCGGGAACGGGAGCCGGGAAAGCTCTTCGCTGGTCAGGAACGGCCGCTCCGGGTTGTGGATCACGTTTCCGTCCCGGTCCCGGAACGAGATCCCCTTGACATCCTCCAGGCAGCGATCCTCCCAGTCCTCGGCGAAACGTTCCAGGAGTTCCACGAGGGTAAAATCCCCCTCCCGTCTCACCACCACGTCCCCTGCGTCCAGGGCCTCTTCCGTATGGGCCGTTACGTGGGGCCCCCCGAAAACGATCCGGATGCTCGGATTCAACTCCTTCAGGGTCCGGGCCAGCTCGTACGAGGGCGGCTGGGTCCTGGTGATGGCCGAGATCCCCACCACGTCCATGCGGGCCAGTGCCTCCAGCTCCTCCCGGTGAAACCGGCCGCCATGTCTGTTGTACAGGGGATTGAAGGTGGTCACCGAGGGGAAACCGTTCTTTCTCAAGACGGCGGCGAGCAGTTCCGTAGCGCGGGACGGCAGCCGGACGATGCTGTAGAGATCCTTCATCCGGGGCCCCCACAGGGTCCCGTCTTCCGTGGCATAGAGTTCGATCAGGCCGATCTTCAGATTCTTTTTATCCATTCCGAACCTCCTCAACCCGGTTTTTTCTGTCCATGAAGTGCATTCTGGTTTCAACATTAACACACCATCCCGGCCGGGAACATGTCCCTTTTGTAAAATTAATGTTAAAATTCAAACCCTTGAGAGGCCTAAAACGCCTTTGTTGACTTGAAAATGGAAATGTTCTATGTGTGGGGGACATCCGCTCACAAGCGAACAGGGGGGAGAACTTCATGCATCCGCGTTTACGCATCTCTCTTCACAGACCCTTCCTTCTTCCGATCGTTCTCCTCTTCCTGGTGATGGGCTGCAGTTCGTCGCCGGAGACGCCCACACCGACCAACGCCCCGGAGACCTCCGACACGCCTTCACAACGTTCTTCGCCCCTGGGGTGGACCACACCGGAGGTTCCCGTACCCTGCCTCCCCCTGACCTCCCACTGCCTGGCGCCCATGCCTTCCAACCTGCTCACGCGACCGGACCCGTCCACCCCCACCGGGCTCCGGGTCCACCTGACCGAAGAACACTTCTCCGAGGGCGTGTTCGCCTACGCCGCCCAATTTATCGACCCCTCGCTCCTCAACATGGCCGACGGGTTCAGCCCGGCGGGACAGATCGTGATCCCCCTGACTTCCGACCTGGATGAGGGACAGCTTCCCCGGGACCTGGAGGCCTCTGTCCGGCCGGACAGCCTCCTCCTGCTGCTGGACGCATCCAGCGGGGAACGCGTTCCGTTCCACGTCCGCCTGATGCCCGACCGTCCGCTCCAGCAACCGGATCCGTTCTTTCTGATCATGATTCCGGCCCTGCCGCTCCGGCTGGCCACCCCGCACATCGTGATCCTCAGGAAGGGGCTCCTGCGGGCCGACGGAACGCCGCTCCCCGCCTTTTCCGGGTTCGAACAGTTCGTGGGGCACACACCGTCCGTGACCCTGGATCCGGCCCGCCTGCAGGAACGGTTCGATGATCTCTTCCTCTTCCTGGAAAGCCGCATGGACATCCCCCGGGAAGAGCTGCTCCTGGCGTTCGATTTCACCACCCGCTCCCCGGAATCGATTTACTCCCCCATGCTGCACCTCCGGGAAACCACGGACCTGTGGGCACTGGAAAACCCTCCGGAGGCTGTGACGCATTCGGTACGGCAGGGAGGGTTGTACCCCAGCCAGGCCTGCGAGGTGCACGGCAGCTACACCACCCCTTCCTTCCGGACGGCGGCCCCCAAGATGGTCGTGTTCGACGAGGCCGGGCTCCCCCGGTTCCAGGGAACGGAACAGGTGGACTTCCTGCTCCAGCTTCCCCGGGTTCCGGCCGGAACGCGCGTTCCGGTGGTGGTTTTCGGACACGGGCTCTGGGTGTTCAAGGAAACGGTCCTGCAGGTGGCGGAGGACCTCCTGGGGGCCGGGTTCGCCGTAATCAGCATCGACGCCGCCTGCCACGGTTCCCGGATCCCGGAGGACGGTTTTATCGCCGACTTGTTCCAACTGGAAACCGTTCAGGAGGCCGTGAGCTGCCTGGTCCAGACCGTGGCGGACGAACTCACGCTGGTGCACCTGCTCCGGGGGGACCTGTCCGGCCTGGACCTGCTTCCCTCCGAAACGCCGGAGGCCGCCGGGGACGGGGTTCCGGATCTGGACACGGAACAGATCTATTATGTTGGCCAGTCCATGGGAACGGTGATCGGGTTGACCTTCACGGCCCTTTGCCCGGACATCCGCGCGGCCGTGCTGAACGTCCCGGGCAGCGGGATCGTTTCCATCGTGACCAACGGAGAACTGACCGAACCCTTGGTGGGAAGGCCGTTCATCCCCGGGGGGACCGACCCCCTGGACGCGCACCTCCTGTACCTTTCCGGGCAGATGTTTCTGGACTACCTGGACCCGATCAACTTCGCCCCCCACGTCTGCAGCGACCCGTTGGTCGGCAGCGGCCGGGCCAAGCAGGTCCTCCTGCAGCAGTCACAGAATGACGGGCTCATCCCGAACTGGGTCACGGACATCATGGCCCGGGCGCTGGGCATCCCCGTGGTGGAGCCTTTCGCATACCCGCCCTACGGCATCCCCGCGGTGCCCTCCCCGGCCCGGGGTTCCGGCGTGTTTCAGTACGATTTCACAGAGGTTTCCTACCTGGCCCATCTCCTTCTCCTCCTGATACCGGAATCCCGCGAGCAGATGGTGGATTACCTGGTCAGCTGCCACAAAACCGGCGAGGCGGAAATCCATGACCCGTTTTACTTTTCTCCTCAGAACCGGGAAAATTAATTCATTCCCGGCCTCGTCCGAATGAAAAATGGGCTTGACCCCTGCGTTCAGATTTCATAAAATTGAAAAATAAACATTTTTTTACCATCTTATAATTCTTTTAACTGTTATACTGATGCCTGAAAAATGAAAAATATACTCCTCGTGGGTCCGTTCCCCCCCGCGGTGGGAGGGGTCACCACATCCCTGCACAATATTCTCTTCTCGGACCTGTCCAAACGCTACCAGTACACCTGTTTCTCCAACAGCCGGCCGCCCAAGAAGAGTTCCATGGGTTCCCACGGATACAAAGATTTCTTCCAGGGAGGCCTGGCCCGGATGTTTTCGGGGATCTTCATCACCCTGTACCACATCCTGGTCTTTCCCCTGCGGTTGAGGACGCTTCACCCTGACATTGTGCAGATTCACACCTCGGACTATTTCGTTTTCTGGGAAAACACCTTCTACCTTCTCTGGGCCAAACTGCTGGGGAAAAAGGTCATCCTCCGGATGGGAGGGGTTTTCGACAAGTTCTATCGGAACAGCAACCCCCTGGCCCGCCTGCTCATCCGGGGAATCCTCCGGCTCCCTGACGTGCTCATTGTCCAGTCCAACTATTGGAAATCGTTCATTGAGTCCCTGACCCGCCCCAGAAAGATCCGCGTGGTGAACAATTTTCTGGACATCTCCGAATTTCCCGCCCCGCAGGAAAAAGACCGGAACAGCCGGAAGGTTCTGTTCATCTGCGGAACCGAATCACTTCGCAAGGGGCTGGACGTGGTGCTGGAAAGCATCCGTTACCTGTCGCACGACGGGATCGGCAACTCCAAGTTCATCTTCGTGGCCTCCAACGAGCAGATACAGAAAAAGGTACGGGAACTGCAGGTTCATCCGTACGTGGAGTTCCGGGACATCCTGACCAAGGGGGAAATGGTCCGGGAATACCGTGACGCCAACCTCTTCGTCCTGCCCTCCTTTGGGGAAGGGTTTCCAAACTCATTGCTGGAAGCCATGGCTTCGGGCCTGCCGGTGATCGCCACGAGGGTGGGTGCCGTACCCGAGGTGGTGGAGGACCAGGTCAATGGAATACTGATCGAACCGGGGGACCCCGGCGCATTGACCCGAGCCATCAAGAAAATCCTGAACGACCCGGATTTCCGGGAAAAGCTGGGAAGGAACAACCGGGAAAAAGTCAAAAAGTATTCTGCCAAGCGCGGCATGCTGGAACTGGACTCCATTTACAGGGAACTTCTCCAGCCATCTTCTCTCCCCGCCGCGGACCCCCCACCTTGAATGTCCACCCTGAATACACGTTTTCCATCTCTTTCAGATCCTGTGGCGGAGGCCCAAGTTGTGCGGGATTGTAGGTGCCATACACCTGAACGGTGATCCGGGTTCCCAGGGGTTTTTTGACCGGGCCCTGGAACGGATCCGACACCGCGGTCCCGACGAAGGTGGATCGTGGGTTTGCGGTCCGGTGGGGATCGGACATCGACGGCTCAAAATCATCGACCTCCAAACCGGACGGCAGCCCCTGGCCAACGAGGACGAGTCGGTCTGGATGGTCCTCAGTGGAGAAATATACAATTACAGGGAGCTCCGGGAATCCCTCGTTCGATCCGGTCACCGGTTTCGCAGCCGGACCGATGCCGAGGTGGCCCTGCACCTGTACGAGGAAAGAGGGCCGGATTTTCTCGATTCCCTGCGGGGCATGTTTGCCGTCGCCATATATGATTGCGAACGCAAACAGCTGCTGCTGGCCAGGGACCGAATGGGCATCCAGCCGCTTCATTATCACTGGGAACAAGGAAATCGACTCCTGTTCGCCTCGGAACCGAAATCCCTGTTCTGCCATCCCTGCCTGGAAAGCAAACAGATTCATCCCCCTTCCGTACTCAAGTACCTGCTGTTTCGATACGTTCCCGCCCCTGAGACCCACTACCAGGGGATCAGCAAGCTGCCGCCGGGTCACAGGCTCACGCTCCAGGACGGCAGGATGGAAATCCGGCCGTACTGGAAACTGCCACGGATGGACAAAGAACTCGCGGAAAGTTCCCTCAGCAGGAAAAAGCTGGAGGACATGGGACAGGAGTTGTACGCCCGGCTGGAGGAGTCGGTCAGGATTCATCTTCAAAGCGATGTGCCCGTCGGCCTTCTTTTGAGCGGCGGGGTGGACTCCACGGCGCTGCTGGCGCTGACCAGCCGGGTCGAGCCCGAACGGATCCGCACCTACTCCATGGGATTTCCGGAACCCGGCTACGATGAATCCCATCAGGCCAGAAGCACCGCACGGTTTTTCAACACGGAACACACCGAAGACCGGATGGAGCCGGATCGTTTCATGGAACTGATTCCCCGGTTGGTTCAATACCGGGATGCCCCTCTTTCCGAAGCATCGGAGGTCCCGCTGTACAGCATCGTGCGGAACGCCGGCAGCCAGGTGAAAGTGCTGCTTACGGGACAGGGTGCGGACGAACTGTTCGGGGGGTACCTGAAATATATTGCAGACCCGGGGATCCGTACGATTCAGAAGGTTCTCGCTTACTTCGGTGGTGCGAAGCGTCTCACCGATCTGGCCCGATGGATCATGCCGGGAAGACCCCGGTCGATCCGGGAACTGCTCACCTACATGGGGATCGAATCAGACCTGGAGAGATGGATCGCATACTTTTCCTCACTGGTCCCTCGTGATCTCCTTCACCGGCTGGTTTCCTCACACCGCTCGGTTTGTGCCAATGACGGTCTGTGGAATGAGATCAACACCCTGCTGGAAGGCTCCGGCTGCAACCGCCCCATGGACCGGATGATGCTCATGGACCTGAAATACTGGCTGCCGGATAACCTCCTGGAGGGAGGAGACCGGATGCTCCTGGCTTCCTCCGTGGAAGGCCGCCTCCCTTTCCTGGACCATCCCCTCGTGGAATTCGTATGGAAGCTGCCCGGCCGGGCCAAGGTGAACCGGTTGGAAACCAAAATCCTCCTGAAAAGCGCCGTGCGGGACCTGGTGCCGCAGGGAACCCTGCACCGAAAAAAGAACGGGTTTTCCGTACCGCTGGGCAACTGGCTGCGCGGCCCGTTGAAGGAGCAGTCGCACGACCTCCTGTTTTCCAGAAACGCCTTTCACCGGGACTTCCTGGCCCGGGAAACGGTACCCGGCATCTGGAAAGAGCACCAGTCCGGGCGCACGGATCACAGGAAGATCCTGTGGTCGTTGATCAATCTGGAAATCTGGAATCAGGTCCGATGAGAAACAGATGAAACCCTCCGGTACAGATCCCCGGAAACGGAGACGAGCAGGGACCGTGTCGGGTCTATTGGCCCTGCTTCTGGGGGCGGCGGCCGTTATGCTTGCCCTCTCCTGCCGGGCGGACAACCAGTTCTACCGTGATCTGTCACGGGTCCTGACCATGGAGTCTCCCCGTCAGGGGCCTCAGGGAGTTTGTCTGGCCCTCCTGGATTTCAGTTCCAGGATCCCCCCCGTGACGGCCCTGCCGGGCCGCAAGGCGCCCGGATGGGTGCGCCTGTACTACCGGATCTTCCCCTTCAAGCCGGACCCCCGCACGGTGCTCCGCTACGGAACCGATTATCGGGGCCCCTGCGGCAGCCGCTCCCGTGTCCTGGCCGCCCTGCTGGAAGCACAGGGGATCCCGGCCCGGCTCACATCCCTGCACGACCCGCACCGCCGGGCCCTGCACACCGTAGTGGAAGCGGACTGCGGATCCGGTTGGGCGGTTCTGGACCCTACCTACAACCTGTCCTTCCCGGACGAGGAGGGGAAACTTCTGTCCGCCGAGAAACTCAAGGAGCGGGAAGATCTTTTCCTTCGCATTACGACCGGGAAGAAGGGGACCGCCGTCCCGTACCACACCTTCTACCCCCAGGAACGCTACACCTATCAGGACGTGTATCCGTTCAACTGGGAGGCCGTGCCCGGCGTGTTTCCTGCGATCCGATCCCTGCTTTCACTTTTTATCCAGGGGGAAAAACTGGACCGCTGTATTGCATGGCCGGACTCCTATCGAAGGCCCAAGCAGTTCACGGCAGGGATCCTCGGAGCGTTCAGTCTTGTTTTCCTCCTGTTCTGGCTTCTCCGAAGAACCGGTCGATCATCCGGAGTCCGGAATCCGGATGCGGAGCCGTAATCGTCCTGCCTGTCTCTTGAACAGAACACGAGGGCTGCGATTGACATGGGTGAAAAATCACTTTAACCTTTTGATTAATAAGTTTTTTTAGAGTTCGGGTTCGACCCGGCACCCACTCACACAAAGAGGAAACGGATGCATGGCACCTGTAACCGCAGAAGATGTTCTTGGAAAAATACAGCGGGGTGAAAGCCTGAAGGGAGCGGATCTCCGGAAGCTCAGGATCAAGGGACAGACGTTGAAGAACGCGGACCTGGCGGGCGCGAACCTGGAAGGCGCCCACTTGATCGACTGCGTCCTGGAAGGGGGCTCGCTGGAAAACGCCAATCTGAAGAAAACCCGCTGGAAGAAAACCCGCCTGGTAAACACCGTCCTGTCCGGGGCCGACCTGGAGAGCAGTCAGTGCAACCAGACCCACTTCCAGGGTGTATCCCTGGAAAACAGCCTGCTGAAAAGGGCGATGATCGAGAAGGCGAACTTTCAGCAATGCAAAATGGCGGGCAGTGACCTGACCGAATGTCAGGGTACAAAACCCTGCTTCCAGGACACGGACCTCACCAAGGCCGTCTTCCACCGCGCAGAGATGGAAAAGGCGGTCTTTGAACAGGTGGACCTCTCCGGGGCAGTCCTCACCGAAGCCCTTTTTTCTGAGTCCAGCTGGAAATCCGTTCAACTCCCGGGAGCGAACCTGGAAGGCGCGGACCTGGAGATGGCGAACCTGCAGGATGCGGACTTCACCGGCGCAAGGCTGGTCCGGACCAACCTGTCGCTGAGCATCCTGGAGCGCGTCTCCCTCAGCAAGGCGGACATGACCAAGGCAAGCTGCACCTACGTGGAGCTGAAGGAGATCGATCTCCAGGGATCCGTGCTTGCCAAGACCAACTTCCGCGGAGCCAAGGGGCTGGATGAACCGACCCGGGACCACATCGTGGAGAACGGGGGGAAGGTGAGCCGGGAGGTCCTGAAGAAGGCCTGGCAGTCGTTCCGGGAGCGTCAAAAAGCGAAACCGACAGTGGAAAAAGCCGTGGCCCCGATGAAAGGCTCGTCAGGGTCCGTTCCGGGGACCTCCAACCTGCTGCTGGCCGTCGTGCTGGCCGCCCTGATCCTGGGCGCATCCCTGATCGCCATTTCGTGGATCGCCCTGAACGCGGCCGAGACGATCCGGGAAAATGTGTATGAAAAGGTCATGGAAAAGATGCGCTTCAACAAGGGGCTCCCCGTGGCCACCTCCCAGTTGGAGCGGCTGGACAACGATACCTTTGTTTAC
>CAYTRL010000161.1:0-1206 GCA_964439795.1 uncultured Thermodesulfobacteriota bacterium | reverse complement strand
AACTCCAGGGGATCGAGCTGCAGCTACAAATAAAGCTAAGGGACATAGAGCGCGGGTTTCTGAACATACTCCGGTGGGACGGAAACGATATGACGCTGGTAAAACGCTACCAGGTGGACTACAACACCCCGGAGGACCTTTATTTTCTCGGGGATGCCATGCGGCATCCCCACGGGCCCAGAGACGAGGCCCTGCTCGAGTAGACCCTGCAAGGACGGCCCGTCCTTCGGAACTCGTATATGGGAGAAATCCCGTATCCGGACCTCTGCATCCTCACCGCTTGATTTCCGAGGGATCGATCGCTTCCAGAAGCCGCCTTCCGCCCATGCCCGCCGGGTCATTTTGGGCCAACCGGTTCAGGGGATCCAGGTAGGTTTTTGAAAAAACCGGGTGTTCCGCCACCAGACAGGAACCATGGACCCCGTTCCGGAACATCGGGGTCCGGCGCATTTCGGCATAGATCTCCTCCAGGGGCCGCTCCCGAACGTTTCCGTAGCTTGCGTGGATGCAGGCACAGGGCATCACGTCTCCGTAGGGGGTGATGTAGATCTTTTCCACCCCGGCGGGGCACCCCTCCCGGAAATAGTTGGAGCTGCCCTCCCAGCGGACCATGGGAAGGTCCAGGAGTTCCCGGAACCGTCTCCAGTCATCCTCGCTGTACCATTCGTCGTGCTCCGCCCACCCCCCGACCATGTAGGGCATGTTCATCGTGAGCTGCTGCGCACGGCCCCGGATGTCCCGCAGGATCCGGTGAATAGCGTCTCTCCGGAGCAGGTCCCGGGTGACGATGGTACAAACAGACACCCGGAGCCCCGCCCGCCGGGCCACTTCAAGGGCTTCCATGACCTGTTCGTAGCTGCCCGAAACCCCCCGCAGCCGGTCGTGCGATTCCGGGCCTGGATCGTCCAGGCTCAGACTCAGCATCCGGATCCCCGCTTTGCGAAGATCCCGGGCCAGGGGAAGCGTCAACGCCTTCCCGTTGGTGGCCAGGGTGAGGAAGCAGCGGTCCGGCCAGGCCAGACGGACAACGTCCAGGATGTCGTCCCGGAGCAGGGGCTCCCCGCCGGTGAGGTTGATGTTCAGCGCGCCGAGCCGGATCAGGGCTCCGGTGACGTCCCGGATCTCTTCCGGGCTCATCTCTTCCCTGCCGGTATCCATCAGCGGCCTCCGGAGGCAATGCCGGCATTTCAGCTGACAGCGGTAGGT
>CAYTRL010000160.1:0-12363 GCA_964439795.1 uncultured Thermodesulfobacteriota bacterium | reverse complement strand
AGATGAATTTCCACTGAGGGGAATTATACAAGGCGTACTTTAGAAGTACGTTGACTGACGAGGGATGAGTGGAACGCAGCAGGTGGTGCTTTTTCAACGGCCTGTCAAGGCAGCCCGTCGCTCTTCCAGTACTCCCGCACCCGGTTCATGACCTGCTCGTCCATGATGATGATGTCCGGCCGTTCGCGGGAGTAGTTCTCCTCCTTCCACTTGCGCGTGGCATCCATGCCGAGCCGCGCCCCCTCTCCCCGGGGGGAAAGCCCGGGGTGTTCCAGGTCCTGTTCGCGCCGGTCCGAGATCATCAGGTCCTGGTCCGCGCGCACGTTCAGGGAAAAGGCCCACATCACCTCGGACAGGTTGTGAACGTCGATGTCGTGGTCCACCACGATCACGTTGGAGACGAACTCGGCCTGGCCCTTCTGCTTCCAGATCTTCTCGATGATTTCCCGGGCTTGGTAGGGCCTCTCCTTCTTGATGGAAACGATCATCAGGTAGAGGGATGCGCCTTCCCGGGCCATGTTCATGTCCACGATCTCCGAGGCCATGGCCCGCTGGCGGGCCAGGCCCAGGCGCTCCGTGGCCTTGGACATGTAGTGGATCTCCGTGAACGGCCGGCCGGTGGTGGCCATGTGCCAGATGGGGTCCCGCCGGGTCGTGATCCTCTGGATCTCGAACACGTGCGTTTGCTTGGGGGGCGAATAATACCCGTGAAATTCACCGAACGGCCCCTCGGTGGCCCGGACGCCGGCCCGCACCACCCCTTCGAGAACCACCTCCGCCCCTGAAGGAACCGGAAGGTCGGAGAGGTCCGCCCGGACGACCTTGACCCCGCGTCCCTTGAGCATGCCGGTGATGAGGAACTCGTCCACGGGTGCGTGCAGGGGAAAGCAGCCGGACAGCTGGAGGGCCGGGTCGCACCCCACGGCCACAACCACCGGCAGGTCCCGGCCCATCTTTTCGGCCTTTTGGCAGTGCAGGTTGCCGTGCTTCCTGGGCAGCCAGTGCATGCAGGTCTTGTTCTTTTCCAGATACATCATCCGGTAGGTCCCGGCGTTGAGGTCCCCGGTCTCCGGATCCCGGGTGATCACCACGGGCATGGTGATGAACCTCTCCCCGTCCTGCGGCCACAGCTTGGTGAGCGGGAACCGGTTGAGATCCACCTCGTCGCCCTCCAGGACCACCTCCTTGCAGGGGGCCTGGCTCTCTTCCAGCGGGCGTGCCCGGAGGAGGTTGCCCAGGGGAAGGACACGGTCCGCCTGCAGTCCGTACAGAAACGATTCCCGGATCGCGCCTTCCTCCACCGGGGCTCCCTCCCCGCCGGCCCGGGCGAACACTTCAGCGATCCGTTCCTGGGCATGGGCGTAGAAGTCCTCTGCGCCCAGGGTCCAGGCCACGCGGCGGTGGCTCCCGAACAGGTTGCCCAGCACGGGCAGGCCGGACCCCTTCACGTTTTCGAAGAGCACGGCGGGGCCCTCTTTTCGGGCCAGCCGGTCCACGATGGCGTTGATCTCGAGCACAGGATCCACCTCGCGGTTCACCCGGACCAGCTGGTTGTTCTGTTCCAGCATCGCCATGAATTCCCGAAGATCGTCGAACGTCTGCACGGTTTCCTCCTGACCTGTTGAACGGGTTCGACCGGGCCACGTGTCCTGCTTCGAGCAGAACAGGTGTCTATGTTCCCCTGGAATCCGCGCGGCCCGTATCGTTGGTTCATCCGGGCGGGGGTTCCTGCCTGGCACCTGCTATCACACGGGGCAAGGTGAGTCAAACCCGAAAAAACCGAAAACGTTTTGCTGCGATTTTCAGAATTTTCTTGACAGGGAAGTGTACAACGATTAAATTATTGTTTCAAACACTGTATGAATCATCCGGGCTGTCATGAGGGGAAGGGTATGGCGCAGGCGAGACTCCGGGAACTCCGGGACGAGATGCTCAAGTGTTTCCGATGCAACCTGTGCAAGATGGTTCCCCTGCCGGTGGTCCGGAACCCCGACTTCTTCGACGGCTGTCCTGCCAACCGTGAATATGTTTTTCACAGCTACTCCGGTTCCGGAAAACAGATCATGGCACTGTCCCTCACCGAGGGCCGCATCCAGGCGGATCAGAAGCTGGCGGAGATCACTTACGCGTGTACTACGTGTGGACTCTGCGACGTGTCCTGTAAATTCAACATGGATGCTGAGCGCCAGCAGGTGAACATGGCGCTCCGGGAACACATGGTCGAGGAACAGTTCGAACTGCCGGTCCACCGGAAGATGATCGAAAACCTCCAACGGAACGGCTGTCCGGCGGAGGAGCCGCAGAACCCGGCCGGCCGCTGGTCGGAGGGGCTGGGTCTGAAGCTCCTGCCCGCTGAGAGCGCCGAGGTGCTCCTGTTCGCAGGATGCCTGGAGCGTGAGGATCCCCGTTCAGCTTCCGTCGCTCGCAAGCTGGCCCGACTCCTGATGCACGCCGGAGTGGACGTGGGCACACTGGGGGAGCGGGAGCCCTGCTGCGGTCTGCCGGCGTACTGGACCGGTTACCGTGATGTTTTCACCGGGATGGCATCCGATGCGGTCTCTCTTCTGGACGGCTTGGGGGTGAAGACCATCGTGGCGGTCTCAGGTTCGTGCCTGGGGGCCTTCCGGTCCAAGGTTCCGGAATACGCCACGGCCCCGGCCGCGGAAACCGTTCACGCTACGGAGTTCCTCTGGAAGCTGATTCAGGATAAGGCGCTGCGTCTGCCCCGGCCGGTTCGCCGGAAGGTGGCGTATCATGACCCCTGCTATCTGGGCCGCCAGAGCGAGCCGCCTGTTGCATGGGAGGGGGAGACCCGGGTGACCCACGGTTGCATGACCTATCATGTGCCCGATCGGCCCGTAAACCGGGGGGTGAACGGCGTGTACGATGCACCGCGGAACATCCTGCGTTCCATCCGGGGTGTGGAGTTCGTGGAACTCTACCGTATCCGCGAGTATTCCTTCTGCTGCGGGGGTGGCGGGGGAGTTCCCGCAGCGTATCCCGAACTTGCCGCTTCCGCTTCGCTGCACCGGCTGGCAGAGGTCCGGGCCGCAGGGGCGGACCAGCTGGTGACAGCCTGCCACCAATGCCGCATGACCCTGTCGAACGCCCGGGAGATGGATGTCCGGGACCCCATGCCCGTTCTGGATGTGATCGACCTGGTGCACGAGGCCGCCGGCCTGGAGGAATGAGGTTCTTCATGGATATGGAACAGATCGACCACTGCCTGCAGTCGGCACTGCCCGGTGACGCCGTACGAAAATACCCGGAAGACCTGGAGAGGGTTCGGGTCCGAAACCCTGTCATCGAGCCGGGGGAGACGCCGAGCCATGTGGTCGTCCCCAGGGACCGGGAGGAACTGCAGGGGCTGGTCCGCCGGGCGAACGAAAACGGCTTGAACCTCACCGTCTCCTCTTCCACGGGGGAGCATCGCCGAGGGGGGACCTGTGCTGTCCATCCAAGCATCCATGTGGATCTGTCTTTCTGGAAAGGGGTGGAAGGGATCGACCGCCGCAACCGTGTCTGCCTGATCCAGCCCGGGGTGAGCTATGGGGCCCTGCTGGAGGCCCTGGCGCCCCATGGGATGACCGTTCCCATGCCCCTGGCCCCCCGGAGCGGCAAGAGCGTGCTGGCGGCCGTCATGGACCGGGAGCCGTCCACCTGGCCGAACCGGCAGTGGGACAGCAGCGATCCGGTGGCCAGCACGGAGTTCCTTTTCGGCAGCGGTGAACGGTTCCGAACCGGCGCCGCCGGGGGCCCCGGTTCCCTTGAGGAACAACGCGCCGCCGGCGGGGCTCAAAAGGGCCCCCTGGGACCTTCCCAAACCGACTTTCACCGGGTCGTACAGGGTGCGCAGGGATCCATGGGGATCGTGACCTGGATTACCCTCCGCACAGAACGCAAACCCGCCGTGGAGAAGCCGTTTCTCCTGGGGGCCGACCGCCTGGACGGATTGATCCGGTTCGTCTATGAGGTCCAGCGCCCCTGGCTGGGGGAACACACATTCATCCTGGACCGCACGGCGGTATCCCTGCTGCTGAGCGGATGCCGCGGCGCGTCCTTTGATTCCCTCTGTTCCTCCCTGCCCCGGTACGTCTGCCTGCAGAACATCGCCGGGTTCGCCATGTTTTCCCGGGCCCGGGTGAAATACCAGGAAAAGGACGTTCGAGAGATCGCGCGCCGGCACGGACTCTCCCTGTGCTCCTCCCTGGGGCGGGTCTCGGCCCGGGACCTGCTGACCGCGGCTACGCGGCCCTGCGGCGAGACGGACTGGCGCCACGCCCACAAGGGGCACTGCCTCTCCGTCTTCTTTCTCACAACGCTGGACCGGGTCCCGGGCCTGGAGGATGTCATGCACGGGGTGGCCCGGCGGCACAAACTGGACGAGCGGTCGGTGGGCTCCTACATCCAGCCGGTGCTCCAGAACCACGCATGTCACGTGGAGTTCCTGGTGCCCTTCGATCCCCGGGACGGTGGGGAAGTGGACCTTGCCCGGACCCTGGAACGGGAAGCCGTGAAACAACTGGCCGGTGTCGGTGCGTTCTTCAGCCGGCCCTACGGTTCCGCCCAGGAGATCGTGTTCCAGCAGAATCCGTTGAATTTTCAGATCCTCCGCAAGGTGAAGGAAATCTTCGATCCCCGGCGGGTCTTGAACCGGGAGAAATGGAACCTGTAGTTCCTGTCATGTCCAGCAAAGAGGGTCCGTGAGCATGGTCAGCGATCAGGAGAAAAAAGCCCTGCAGGAGATCGTGGGAGAGCGATGGGTGTCCACGGACCCGTGCACCCTGGATGCGTACTCGTTTTACATGAACCCCGAAGCGCTCAACCGGGAAGGGGGCCGTTTTACCCCGCGCCCGGCCGCCGTGGTGCTGCCCGCCGGCACACGGGACGTGCAGGAAATCGTCCGGTTCTGCAACCGGTCGGACCTGATGGTAAAGCCTTTCTCCACCGGTTTCTGCGTCATGGGGTCCCCCTCACGCGAGCGGGTGATCACCCTGGACCTGAAGCGCATGGACCAGATCATCGAGATCGATGTGCAGAACCAGATTGCGGTCATCGAGCCCTACGTACGGGCCATCGATCTGCAGTCGCGGTTGTTCAAGCTGGGTCTGAACTGTCACGTGGTGTCCGCGGGCGGGCATCACTCCCTCCTGGCGTCCGCCACATCGGCCTGGGGAACGGGCGTGAACGGGCCGAGCATGGGCTACAGCGCTCGAAACCTGCTGGGCGTGGAGTGGGTCCTGCCTACCGGGGAAGTGCTCACGCTGGGCAGCGCGGGAAACGGTGCCGGCTGGTTTACGGCGGACGGTCCCGGGCCCTCCCTCCGGGGAATCCTGCGCGGCTTTCAGGGGGCCTTTGGGGGTCTCGGTGTGTTCACAAAGTGTGCTGTCAAGCTCTACCGCTGGGACGGCCCCGCCGATTTTCAGGTGGAGGGACGCTCTCCGGTCTACTCCCTGACGGAGGTCCCCCCGCGCATCGCTCTGAACGCCATCGCGTTCCCCTCCTCCGAGTCCATGCGTGAAGCGGGATACAAGCTGGGAGAAGCGGAGATCGAGTACGCCCAGTTTCGGACCCCCATGTTTTTCGTGGCACTGGGCATGAGCCGGAACAACCGCACGCTGAAAAAAATTCTGGAGTCCGGCGTGGTACAGCGGATGGGAAAATACATCGTAAACAACGCGGTGATGGGTGCCTCGGATCGTGAGTTTCGGTGGAAGATGAAGGTGCTTCGGCGGGTCCTCAGAGACACCGGTGGGGTGTTGCTTCCCGTGAGCGCGGGCATGCCCGCTATAAACCTCCTGGCTCCACTGCGCCGGATGGTCAAGCGCCTCAAGGCGCCGGGCGCCGGGAACCGCTGAATGAGACTTTTTTCCAGAAGTCCGTATGTTGTCCATCGATCTGTTGAAAAGGGCTGAGAGAACAAGAAACCGTTTCCCGTCCGGCCGAACAGGAGATGCATGAAATGAAGAAGGATCCCCTGGACCTGCTGAGGCGGCTTCCGTTCCTGCAGACGGTGATGCATGCCGTGCTGGACCGGATGCCGGGCAGCGGGAAGGCGAAGGCGAGGGCCTTCTCCAGGATGTACTGGCTGCTGCTCCGGCACGCGACCAACTGTCAGGGCACGCTGCGCGTTTCGCAGGCGCTGGCCACGACCCTGGGTTCCCTGGACACCTGGGACCTGGGCATCCGGCAGGCGGACTGGATCGCGGAGCAAAAGCAGGATGCCATCGCTCGCGGGTTGATCGTGGACGACGGAGGCGACCTGGGGTGTGGCGGCACGTTCGAAGGGGGTCACCTGGGGTACCTGGAGGGGATCATCCTGTACAACTCCCGGGACCCGGAGTCCATGCGGGCGACGGACGAGTTGGTCCAGGCCGGGATCGAGGGGGCGGTTGAGAACTCCCTGGGGGTTCCCATCGCCGGGTTCGGTGTCGAGGCCAACCGTCGGCTGGGGCCCGCCTGCCACGACTACCATCTCTGGCTTGCCAGGATCAAAAAGGCCCTGGATCCGAACACGGCCTGCGATCCGTTCTTCTACGCCGAACCCGAGGCGGACGAGGACGGGGAACCCTGAAGGTGCGGGAGGAAGCGATGTCACACGAGCTGGTGCAGGTGATGGCCGACATGCGCGAGGATGAGGCCCTGTCCATTGCCCGGGAGATGCTGGAGAGCGGTACGGATCCCCTGGTGGTTCTGCAGCACACGCGGGAGGCCATGGAGATCGTGGGCCGGCGTTACGGGGAGGGGATCTATTTCCTGCCTGAGCTGATCATGGCGGGGGAGATGTTGAGCCAGATTTCGGAGATGACACAGGCCCGCATCTCGGTCGCCCGTCCGGCTGAGGAGGAACCGTTGGGCACGGTGGTCCTCGGGACGGTGAAGGGGGACATCCACGACATCGGCAAGGGGATCGTCCGCTTCATGATGGAGGCGGCCGGGCTCCAGGTGATCGACTTGGGCATCGATGTTCCCACGACCCGGTTCGTGGAGGCGGTCCGGGAGCACCGGCCGGAGGTGCTCGCCTTGAGCGGTCTGCTCACCCTGGCCTACGATCCGATGAAGGAGACGGTGGAAGCCCTGCAGGAGGCCGGGATCCGGGATCAAGTCCGGGTCATGATCGGGGGCGGCGCCATCGATGAGGGGATCCGGGCGTACACAGGCGCCGATGCCTACGGAGAGGACGCCCTGGCGGCCGTCTCCCTGGCCAGGAACTGGATCCGGAAAGGATGACATGAACCCATCCGCTGCTGAACAGTACGAAGCCAGGGATAAACGGGTCAACGACGCCATCGGTCTCCGGGTTCCGGACCGCGTTCCGGTGGCCTGCTGTCAGATGATGTACTACATGACCCGGGTGGCGGGCATCTCCAACCGGGAGGCGATGATCGACCACGAGAAGCGGTTGCAGGCCTGGAAGAAGGGTACGGAAAGGCTGCAACTGGATCTCGCCCCTCATGCAATCGTGCTCCCGGCCGCACAGCCGAATTCCATCCTCGGGGTCAAACAGTTCCAGTGGCCCGGAGGCGGGCTCGATGACGATGCCCCGTTCCATTACGTGGAGAGCGAATACATGAAGGGGGACGAGTACGATGCCTTCCTGGCGGACCCGGGCGGCTTCACCGTGAGACGCATCTGGCCGCGCCTGGCCACGGCCCTGGAACCGCTGGCCAAGATCCGCCCGCTCCACTGGTATTCCAACAGCCGGAGCCTGTCCTACCTGCTGGGTCCCGTTCTCGGGTCGGAGCCGTTCGTCACGCTCCTGAAGAAGATGACCGAGATGGGGGAAGCGTCGCTGGATTTCATGGTCAAGCTGTTCGCCTACGCGGTGGAGATGCAGGAACTCGGTTTCCCCATGGTGTACGGCTCTTCCGCCGACGCGCCCTTTGACTACCTGGCCGACCAGCTCCGGGGAACGCGTGGGGCCATGCTGGACATGTTCCGCCGGCCCGAAAAGATCCTGGCGGCGGTCGACCTTCTCACCCCCATGAGCATCGAATCCGCCCTGTACATCGCCCGCCAGTCAAACAACAAACGGGTATTCATGCCCCTGCACCGCGGCGCCGCGGGTTTCATGTCCGACGAACAGTTCCGGCGGTTCTACTGGCCGAGCCTGCGGAAGGTCATAGAGGACCTGGTGGAAGCAGGGCTGACCCCTGTTCCCTTCTTCGAAGGCGACTACACGCCCCGGCTGGAATACCTGGCCGAACTTCCCCGGGGCAAGATTCTCGCCCACTTCGACCGGGTGGACCGAAGCGAGGCCAAAAAGATCGTCGGGGATACAATGTGTTTCTGGGGCAACGTGCCGGCCGGACTGCTCATCGCCGGGACACCGGAGCAGGTCCGTGATGATGTGAAGGAGCTCATCGACACGTTCGCCGACAACGGCGGGTTGATCGTGGACGGCTCCATGGGGATTCCCGACGAGGCAAAACCGGAAAATGTGGAAGCAATGATCGATACGGTGTTCCGTTACGGTGTGAACTGATAGCATGCCTGCTGACACGAAAACACGTATCCTGGACACGGCGGAAAAGCTCTTCGCCGTACACGGCATCCAGGGGACCGGCCTGCGGTTGATCTCCCGCAAGGCCCGGGTGAACCTTGCGGCGATCAACTACCATTTCGGAACCAAGGAAAACCTGGTCCGGATGGTGGTCGGCCGCCTCATCCTGCCGCTGGACCGGGAGCGCGACCGCCTGCTGGAACAGGCCGGTGCCGGGGTGGACGGCGCGGAATGTGGCCTGGAGGAGATCGTAACCGCTTTCCTGATGCCCTGGGTTTCGTTTCGGCGCAAGCACCCGCAGTACGTTCGGATCATCGCCAGGATGTACAGCGGACAGGCTGCAACGGACATGCCCTTCCGGGATATGCTCCGTGAGGCTTCCCGCGATGCATACACCCTCTTCACCCGGATCGTTTCGGAAGCCCTGCCCGGGCTCCCCCGGGATGTGCTCCTCCTGCGGGTCAACCTGGCCGTGTCCACGGCCGCCTCCTTTCTCCTGGCTCCCTGGTTGATCGACGGACTCCAGCAACTGTCCGGCTCGACCCTGGATGAACAGGTGCTGCTCGATCATGTGGTCCGCCTGATCGAATGGGGTTTGACGGGCGAGACTCCATCCTAGGACCCTCTTTTTTATTAAAAGAAAAGATTTTTCTTGACCAGAGAAGAGATTCGCCGGAACATGGATTTGAGGGTGAATGATAGGAACCCCTTTTCATTCCCTGTCTGGTTCTGATTTGTATCTTCGGAAGGAGGGAATCATGAGCCATCGAATCCACAGGAAATTCATTCTGTCCGTTTCTTTCCTTTTCCTGGCCGTCTGCTGCCTCTGCCCGGCCGCTCGAGGCGATGAAACGGCGAAGCTGGCCGTGGACGCCTCGGACAACGTTTATGTAAGCGCATACAGGTACGGGGGGATTGTCTCCCCGGACGTCGCCGGCACGATAAAATACAATCCGGCCGGAGGAAGAATCTGGGCGGAGGCCTGTGTCTGGGACCGCCGGGCCCTGGCCGTGGATGCCTCGGGGAATGTCTGCGTGGCGGGCGAGGCGCAGAACTGGAGGAGTCCGGGCAACAATTTCGGAACGTTCAAGTACGGGCCGGACGGCACGGAACTCTGGGCGGCCTTCTATGACGGGCCGGATGTCTCCCCGGGTCTGGACCTGCCCCAGGCCCTGGCCTTGGATGCCTCGGGCAACGTCTACGTGACCGGGTACAGCCAGGATGACGACACGGGCGAAGACTATGCCACGGTCAAGTACGACTCGGCGGGAGAGGAACTCTGGGTGGCCCGCTACGACGGGCCAAAGAGTGATGGCGACCACCCATCCGCCATCGCTGTGGATCCCGCCGGCAATGTCCTCGTGACCGGCCGCAGCGATGGGGAGGGGGAGTACCCGGTCTGGGATTATGCCACGATCAAATACGGGCCGGACGGCTCCGAACTCTGGGTGGCCCGTTACGGCTATGAAGGCAGCTGGGACAAGGCAACGGCCCTGGCCGTGGATTCCTCGGGAAATGTCTATGTCACCGGCTTCAGCGACAATGATTATGCCACGATCAAATACGCTCCGGACGGCACCGAGCTCTGGGCGGCCCGTTACGACGGGCCTGGAGCGGGCGAAGATGGGGCGGCTGCGCTGGCAGTGGATGCCTCGGGCAACGTCTATGTGACCGGCGCCAGCCAGGGGGCCGGCACGGGCATGGACTATGCCACGATCAAGTACGGGCCGGACGGCACCGAGCTCTGGGCGGTCCGCTACAACGGGCCCGAAAACGGAACGGATCAGGCCGCCGCCCTGGCCCTGGACGGTGCCGGATACGTCTACGTGACGGGCCGCAGCTTTGTGACGACGGGCACGCTCTACGACGACGCTCTCACCATCAAGTACGCACCGGACGGCACCGAGCTCTGGGCGGCCCGCTACAACGGGCCCCAAAACGGCGGGGACCGGGCAACGTCACTGGCATTGGATTCCTCGGGCAATGTTTATGTTACCGGCTGGAGCCAGGGGGCGATATTCGATGAGAACGCCACGATCAAATACGCACCGGACGGTGCGGAGATCTGGGTGGATCGTTACGGGGGAGGCGGCTGTCCGCAGGTCCCGCCTCTTTCCTACGAGGATTCGGTTGATTACGCGGCCGGCGCCGGGCCGAGTTCCGTGGCGATGGCCCTGCTGAACGGGGACGGTCACCTGGACCTGGCCGTTGCCAATCGAGACAGCGATGATGTCTCGGTGTTGCTGGGCAACGGGGACGGAACCCTCCAGTCCGCCGTGAGCTACGGGGCCGGAACAGGACCCGCCGCCGTGGCCGTGGGAGACCTGGATGAAGACGACATCCTCGACCTGGTGGTGGCCAATAACGGCAGCGGCGACGTTTCGGTCCTCTTGGGCAACGGGGACGGAACCTTCCAGGCTCCGGTGAGCCACGGAGCCGGCGATACACCCAATTCCGTGGCCCTGGGAGACCTGAACGGGGACGATCACCTGGACCTGGTCGTAGCCACCATGATCATGGCCAACGACAATGTTTTCGTGCTTCTCGGAAACGGGGACGGCACCTTCCAGGCTCCGGTGGCCTACCGGGGCGGCTACTCGGTGGTCATCGAGGATCTGGATGGGGACGACGTTCCGGACCTGGTGGGTGTTGAATACTTATGCATCCATAGCTGCTATTCCTCGGTCTTCGTGCTCCCGGGCAACGGGGACGGCACCTTCCAGCCCACTCTCGTATACCCCCTGGACGACGGGAATGCCTTTCCCATCTCCCTCGCGACCGGAGACCTGAACGGTGACGAAGCCCCGGATGTGATCACGGCCGATTCGCAGACCGCCAGCTTCTCGGTTCTCCTGAACAACGGCGATGGAACCTTGTCGTCCTCTATTTCCTACAGCGTGGGAGAACAGCCCAGTTCGGTGGCTGCCGGAGACCTGAACGGAGACGGCGTTCCAGACCTGGTCGTGGGCAATTCGAGAGATTCCGACCCGGGAAGCATCGCCGTTCGCGTGAACAACAACAATCAGACCTTTCGGATCCGTTCTTATCTGACCGGTGCCGGTCCCGTTTCCGTAGCCATCGGGGACCTGAACGGGGATGGCGGGCCGGACCTGGCTACGGCCAATTCCCTGAGTGACAGCGTTTCCGTCCTTCTTTACACCGAAGCGTCGGTCCTCTGGGGTTCTCCAGCCTCGGTCGTGGGACAGCGGTCAGGGACCTTCAAGCGGAATACCCTGTTCAACCAGTTGGTGCTGGTTCTGGGCCCGCTGGCGGTGGTGTTTCTGCTGCGGAGGAGATCACGCGGACGGTGAAGGGATCGCATCGTCACCGTCGGGGTGTGAACCTCAACTCTCCGGGGGTCGCTGAGGGATAGGCGGCATGTTCATGGGTGGTGCTTTCCGGGCCGGTGCTTTCGGTTTCATCACCAGTTTGTAATCCTCGGGAATTTCAAAGAGCTTCTTGGGCAGGGGTTTCTTTTCGATCTTCTTCAGGGTGGTGGTGGAACTGCCTCCCATCATCTTGTTCACGATCTGTACGGGAAACCCGTCCAGGGAATCCATCATCCCCAAGATATCCATGTTTTTCAGGATCGGGTTTTCCTTGAAGGCCTCTTTCATCTTTTTGCTTACCGTATTGATTTCCTTGTAGCCTTTCACCTGGTCGCTGATCCAGTATTCCGTGTTGACCATCATGAAATCCACGTTGTACTTCTTGCACTTGTATCCGGATATGGTCTTGGTCTCCTCGGTGGGGACCACCTTCATCTTGCCGAACATCTCCTTGATCATGGCCTGGGCCTGGGCGGTCTTCTCCGGATCCATGCCGGCGCCTCCCGACGGCATGCCCAGCGTTTTCATATC
>CAYTRL010000159.1:0-12363 GCA_964439795.1 uncultured Thermodesulfobacteriota bacterium | reverse complement strand
AACATGGCGGGCACCATGTGGGCCGTGTTCACCCGGTGCTCCTGGATCATGCGCAGCGCATCTTCCGCATGGAACCCCTTGTCCACTTCGAGGACCACCACGCTGGCGCCCATGACCGAGTTGATGTATGCGTGCATCATGGGGGCCCCGTGGTACAGGGCCCCGAAGACGCCGTGGGTGTCCTCGGGACGGTAGCCCCACCAATCCGCCAGGTACTCCCGCATGGCCAGGACGATTTCCGGGGACATCCCCCGGCGGATGACGCCCTTGGGGCGCCCCGTGGTGCCGGAGGTGTAGTTCATCAGCGTGGCCCCGTGCACGTGGGGGATATCCGCGGGCTCCTGTTCGTCCGGGTCCTGGAGCAGAAACGAGAACGGGCGAAACCAGTCGCCGGAGGTGTCGTTATTTGAAATACAGAAGATCCTGTCCCGTACCGCATCCGGCAGGTCCCCCAGGCGGTCCTGAAAGACGGGGATTCGAGGGTCGTCGATGAACAGGCACTTGGCATCCGAGTCGCCGATGATGTAGTTCACTTCGTCGAACTTGTAGCGGTAGTTGAGCGGGACCAGGGAAAAGCCGAACTTGTCCGCGGTCAGGAGCATGGTGTACCACTGCACGGAATTGCCGGCCATCATGCAGAAGCGGTCCCCCTCCTCCATACCCAGCGCACGCAGGCGGTTTCCCAGGACGGTCACGGTCCTGTCCATCTCGCCGAAGGTCATCCGTTCCGGTCCGTAAGCCAGGGCCAGTCGGTCCGGCTGGTTCTTGGCCACCTTGCTGAAAATTCGTTCCATGCGATGCTTCCTCCTCTGATCCCGTGCACCCCGGGACAAGGTGATGTTCGACGTTCTCTATTAGTCATCCGCCGGGATGTCTTTTCGGTTTTCTTACACATTCATTGCATACCAGCAGCGCCCGGGGCCTGTCAACAGAAAAAGGGTGTCAAGGTATTAGCAAACAGGAGGAATGTCACCCGTTCGTAAAAAGAATGTAAAAGAAATTGCAACCCGGGGTGAAGCAGTGAAAGATCATTGACAAAGCGCCGGGGTGGTGGAATATAGAGGAGAGGGGACATGATAGCAGGCCGGGGTTGCCTGCAGAGTATAATTCGCATGGAAGATGGTTGCGGCGCGGGTCCAGAAGGGGCGCGCGGCGGCGTATTTTTTCCCCGTGAACAGGAGAGGGGGACCCGATGGACCTGGAATACACACCGGAAGAAGAATCCTTTCGCCAGGAAGTGAGAACCTGGCTCGAGGAGAACCTTCCCGCGGACTACGACCCGGACGAGTACTTCAGCAACCCGGATGTGGAACAGCGCGTCCAGGGGGCCCTGGCCTGGCAGAAAAAGCTGTACGAGGGGGGGTGGGCCGGGTTGAACTGGCCCAAGGAGTACGGGGGACGCGGGGCGTCGGTGATCGAGCAGCAGATCTTCAACGAGGAGATCTCCCGGGCGCGGGCGCCCATGACGGCCATCAACTTTATCGGCATGGCCATGGTGGGGCCCACCATCATCCATTGCGGCACGGAAGAGCAGAAGAAGCGGTACCTGCCCAAGATCCTGAGTTCGGAGGAGATCTGGGCCCAGGGGTTCTCCGAACCCGGGGCCGGTTCCGACCTGGCCGCCCTTTCCACCACGGCCGTGGAGGAGGGGGACCACTTCGTCGTCAACGGACAGAAGACCTGGACGAGCCTGGCCCACTATTCGGACCTGCTCTACCTGCTGGCGCGCACGAACAAGGACGTGGCCAAGCACAAGGGGATCTCCGCGTTCATCGTGGACCTGAAGTCTCCGGGCATCACGGTACGCCCGCTGGTGCAGCTCACCGGGGATGCGGATTTCAACGAGGTCTTCTTCGAGGACGTGAAGGTCCCCAAGGAAAACCTGATCGGCCCCCGGGACGACGGGTGGAACGTGGCGATCACCACCCTCATGTTCGAGCGGGCCGGGATGGGGGGCGGCCTGGAGCTGGAGCACGTTCTCAACCAGCTGCTGACCCTGGCCAGGGAGACGACGCGTGGCGGCGTCAGCGCCGCCAGGGACCCATGGGTGCGCCAGAACATCGCCCAGTTTCTCATCGAGTTCAGCGCCGTTAAGTACACCGACCTTCGCGCCCTGAGCAAGCAGCTCAAAGGCGAGATGCCAGGGTGGGAGGGGTCGATCTGCAAGCTGGGAAGCAGCGATCTCAACCTCCGGGCCACCGCGTTCGCTGCGGACCTGCTCGGGCCCTACGGGCAGCTCACAAGAGACTGTCCCCAGTCGGTAGACCAGGGTGCGTGGATCCGCCAGGTGTTGATGGCACGCGCCCTCACCATCGGGGGTGGCACATCGGAGATCCAGCGGAGCATTCTGGCCACGCGTGCGCTCGGCCTTCCCAGAAAATAGGATCGATCCAGGCGAGGTGAACCATGAACTTTGATTTTACCGATGAACAGAACCTTTTCCGTGACGCATCGAGAAAATTCCTGGAAGCGGAATGCCCGCCGACCTTCGTGCGCCGCATGATGGAAGACGAGAACGCCCACGATCCGGGGTTCTGGAAGAAGCAGGTGGATCTGGGATGGACCGGGATGCTCATTCCGGAGGCTTACGGGGGCGTGGAGGGCACCCTGACCGACATGATCGTGGTGGCCGAGGAAATGGGCCGCTGCGTCATGCCCGGGCCGTTCTACGGCACGAGCGTTACGGGGACCACCCTGCTGACGCTCCTGGGTTCCGAAGATCAGAAGCAGGCGTTCCTGTCACCGGCGGCGCTGGGGGACCGGATCCTCTCCCTGGCCGTTCTGGAAGAAAGCGGGCGCCTGAACCCCGAGTCCGTGCAGGCCGTTGCGGAGCACCGGCAGGACCAGTTCACCCTGAACGGGCAGAAGCTCTTTGTTCCGGACGCCAACGTGGCTCACACCCTGCTCGTGGCGGCGCGCACCGCCCGTGGGGCGGCTTTGGGCCGCGGCGTGTCCCTGTTCCTGGTGGATACGGACACCCCGGGCGTTACCGTGGAGCAGATGCCGGCCGTGGACATGAGCCGGCGGGTCTGCCGGGTCACCCTGGACAATGTCACCCTGGGGGGGGACCGGCTCCTGGGACCCCTGGACAACGCCTGGCCGTCCATCATGCGTGCCGAGGAGATGACCCGCGTTCCCCAGTGCTGCGAACTGGTGGGGCTTGCCGACAAGGCGCTGGAGATGACGGTGGAGTATCTCAAGATCCGCGTTCAGTTCAACCGGCCCATCGGCGTCTTCCAGGCCCTGCAGCACCGGTGCGCGGACATCATGGTGCACAACGAGATGGCCAAGTCCCTGGCGTACTACGCATGCTATGCCGTGGAAAAGGACCTGCCTGATGCCCCGGTGGCCCTGGCCATGGCGCAGGCGTACTGTTCGGAGAACGCCCGGCACGCCTTGAGCGACTGCATCCAGCTGTTCGGTGGGATCGGCTTCACGTGGGAGCACGACATCCACCTGTACCAGCGTCGCGCCCTGTCCCTGTCGTTCAACATGGGGACGGTGGAGGAACAGCGGGAACGGGTGGCCCAGGCCTTCCTGGACTGATTTCTACGGTGGAGGAACAACGGAAAAGGGGTGGCCCAGGCCTTCCTGGATTGATCCCGGAAGACCGGCGCAGTTCATTCCACAGGACCAACCGCACGGCGGCTTCTCTCCAGGGGGAAGCCGCCGTGGTTTATTCAGGAGGTTACGCGGAAGCCGGGCGACGACCTAGCCCTTGGCGGCCAGCTCCTCATACATCTCGATCACCGGATCGCCGGCCAGCAGGGGCGCCAGCTTGCCGAACGACTCGGCAAACTGCGGGGTGCCGCTGTGAAACGCCAGGGCCGCCTCGTCCGTGTATTTCTCGTAGAATAAGAACTTTCCCGGATTGCCCAGCGCCCGGTGCAGCACGTACGTCAAGGTCCCCTCTTCGGATTGCGTGGCGGAGACCAGTCCCCTCAGAACCTCTTCCATCTCCTGTTCCTTGCCGGGCGCGGCTTCCATTACCGCTGAAATCACAATCATTCTGTTCTCCTTCCTGTTTGAAATGGCGGAACCGGCGGGATGCCGGAAAACATTCCCGGTTTCCGGAATGACGGAAAAGCATGTCCGCCCGGTTTTCCGACAGGCTCCCGGACCGCGATCGGGTTATTTTCCTGCGCCGGCACGTACGCGTTTTCGCACCGCCCACATCTGATCCACCAGGGAATCCGGCTCCTCCTTGCCCGGTTCTTCCCAGGGTTTGGGCAGCCCCATGTCCTTGGCGATGATCTTGTAGCAATTGTACGATTCGCTGGATCCGGCGTTGGAGCCCACGTGCCAGCAAGAGCCGGTGGCGTAGAGGTTCTTCACCGGGGTGCGGTGGTTCACCAGTTCCGGGGTGGGACGGTTGTCGAAGGTCTGGAACGGGGAGCGGTCGATACCCGCCATGGTCCCGTTGGGGGCCAGGTTCTTCATCCGGATGTGATCATAGGGGCTGTTGGTGTCCACGCCGATGATGTTGTCCCAGGTCATGTTCGGCGCATAGTCTTCCCAGATGGAAACCAGCTCGTCGGCGTACCGCTTTCGGATCTCCAGCCATTCCCTGTCCGTGTGGGCCGCGGCGGGCGGCCCGAGCTGCTCGTTCTGAACCACGTGCTTCCCGGCAGGGGCGAAGCTTGGGTCCACCAGGCTGTGGCACCCCACGGTGGTTGCGTAGTCCTCCAGGGGAGGGAACTTCAGCATCTTGGCGTACTGGCATTCCCGCGCGATGTGGACAGGGTCCGGGTCGGGCTGCAGGCCGAGCCACTGGCACTCGTGGATGTCCGGGTTGAACGCCTCGGCCTTGTATTTCGGGGCCTCGTGCACCGCGAAGCTGTACCACATCAGGCAGCCAAACGTTTTTTCGATTAATTCCACCCTGCGGGCCAGCTTTTCGTCCACGTGTTCCCGTCCGATCAGGTCGAACACTACCTGTTCCGGGCTGAGCCCGGCGCTGACCACGAGCTTGCTGGCGCCGATCTCGGTGCCGTCGGTGAGACGGATGCCCGTGGCGGTCCCGTTCTCGATGACGACCTTCTCCACCTCCTGGTTGATGAAGAACTCGCAGCCCATCTGCGCCAGCAGTTGGTGGGCAGCGTGCGCCACATGATGGGTCCCCCCCCGGTTGAAGCCGATGGTGGGCAGGGTGGTGGCCATCCCGATGACCATCCCCCCCTGGCCGGGTTCGGTGATGTCGATCACCGAAGAGACCGCAAAGCGCAGGATGCAGGACTGCAGTTCCGGGCTGTCGAACCATTCCTTTGCGGCACGGATGGAACTGGCGGCCAGGATCAGCGCATCCGGCTCGATGCCCGCTTCCATGAGCAGGGGGTAGACTTCGGCCTGGCGGGTGAGGATCTCGGGCTCCATGCGGTACTCGGCCGGGTTGAACAGCATGTCCATCTGCATCCGCTGGTACTCCTGGCTGTTTTCCAGGGTCCAGATCTTGCGCCAGGTTTCCGCGTCCCGCTCGGAAAACCGGGCGATCTCCCGGCAGGTGCGTTCCTGGGTGGGATCGTGCTTGTCGCTGTAGATGGCGAGACAGTTCTCCCGGTCCTTGAACACGAACCCATCACTGCAGAGGTGCTGGTCCCACTGGGCACCGTAGTCCCAGAATTCCGGGAAATCCCGCAACACGGGAGCGTAATACCAGGGCAGGATGATGTTGGCGTGCGTGTTGCCGCGGAAGCCCGGCGCGGAGATCTCCTCCGTGGCCAGACAGCCGCCGATCTCGTGCCTGCGCTCGAAGATGCCTACGCGCATGCCTCCGTACTTGATCAGGTACAGGGCCAGCAGCAGTCCCTTGTTGCCTCCGCCTACGATCACCGCATCGAACGTCTTGTCAGCCATGGTTTCTCCTTCTCCGGCTCGTTCTTTCCGCGTGGAACGGAACCGGCAGGGATGCGGAATCCAGCGGCGGCAAAGGATCCCGGCAGCCATGGATTCCGGTGGAAAACCGGTTTCGCGTGGATCGGTCGTATTCCGGTATTATTAGCGTTCACGACGCTTTGGATGACAGTTGGAACGAGAGCAGTATAAGAGAAGAACGAAATCCGTGTCAACGAAAAAGAAAGAAGCGGAACGGCAGGAACATGCGGAAAACACTGTCATTATTGCCTGAAATGGATGTGTACCGTTACAATCTGATGACAATTCCTTGTGAGTCTTTGAACAAAAGACGGATTCACGGAACGCGGCCGTTACAATCTGTTGACAATTGGTTTCGGGTTGCCGGAAAAGAGTTAGCGCCGAGAAAATTTTTTCTTTCCACCGCAAGGAGGGTCAATAGCGATCCGGGCGGGTCTGTGCGTCGATGCCGCCGTCGATGTAGTAGATGCTTCCGTGCATCCAAGAGGCGGCGGGGCTCAGGAGGAAGGCCACCAGCTCCGCCACCTCGTGCGGTTCGCCCATGCGCCCCAGGGGGATCGGCAGGTCCCGGATGGCGTCCGCAGTGAGGGGGTCTTTCATGTCCGCTTCGAGGAGGGGGGTGAGGATCGGGCCGGGGGCCACCGCGTTCAACCGGACTCCTGCCTCTGCCCAGGTCACCGCCCGCCGGCGAACGGCCTTTCCCAGGGCGTTCTTGCTTTCCAGGTAAGCCAGGGGCGGATTGTCCTCTTCGTCCGCCAAGCGGGCGGCCTGGGGTTCGTCGTGGTCGAGCAGCGCGTTGACAAGGGGATCCTCGTCCAGGGGGAACAACTGCGCGGAGTTGGAAGAGATGACCACCGCCGCCGGGCTCTCGCCCTGCTGCAGCGCCCCGAACAGGCCGTCCAGCAGGCCCACGGCGCCGAAGAAGTTCACGGCGGCGATTCGCGACGCGGGGCGCACGTGAGCGCCGACCCCGGCGCAGAGCACCAGACGGTCCAGGCGGTCCCCGGCGTTGCGGAGCACCTGCTCCACCGCCGATTCCCGACCCTCGCTCGTGGCCAGATCCGCCGTGATCTCGGCGTCCCGGAGGTCTACACCGATGACCCTGTCCCCGTCCGCCTCCAGACGCTTCCGGACGGCAAGCCCGATCCCCGAGGCCGATCCGGTGATGGCCGTGGTTCGCATGAGCGGTCTCCTCCGTTACCCGAGAATGCGGTTTTCCACGATCTCCCGGATCGCCTGGAGGCCCGGCGTGTCCCCGGGCAGTTCCACCAGCGGTTTCCCCACGAGGTCGTGGTACGCGATCGTCTCATCCTGGGGGATGAAGCCGAAGATATCGATCCCGATCTTTCCGGCTGCCTCCCTCAAGATCTCTTCGTTTCCCTGCACCCGGTTGAAGACCAGCCCCAGCCTCTCGCACTGGATGACCTGTTCCTCCTTCACCATGGCCTGGATCAGTTCCGCGGTCTGGATCCCCCGGGAGGTGGGGTCGCTCACCAGGATCAGGGTGTCCACGCGGCGCATGACCTGCCGGTTCAGCTGCTCCAGGCCCGCCTCCCCGTCGATCAGGATCGTATCGAAACTCTGCGAGAGGGTCTCGATGGTGCCGCGAAGGATGCTGTTCACCGGGCAGTAGCACCCCAGGGTTTCGGTTCTCCCCATGGCCAGCAGGGCGAAATCCTCTCCCTCGTGCAGGGCCTCCATGGCCAGGTAGTCGATCATGTTCGCCAGGTGTGCCTTCTCTTCCTGGTTGCTGCCCCGGGCGGTTTCAATGATATTTTCCCGGACCTGCCCCATCGTGTGCGTGACGGTCACACCCAGGGTGTTCGGAAGGCCCATGGCCGGATCGGCGTCGATGATCAGCAGTTTGCCGGCCCGGCCGCTCTCCCGCAGGACCCGGCTCGTCATGGATGTGAACGCCGTCTTGCCCACACCGCCCTTGCCGCAAACGGCGATCAGCCTTTTTCCCGGATTTTGGTCCTCCGTCATGTGGACAGGTCCTCCATTTTTTTTTCGGGCAGCGAAAACCCGGTGGCTCCGCATTCCCGGCGGAGCCACCGGGCGATGGTCAGGAAATAAAACCTTAGGAGAGGCGCGGCCCCTGTGTCAAACGGACTTGCGAGCGTTTCGATGACCGCCCCTGCCCCGTTGGATGTCTTCCGTGCCCGGAGGGTTGCCGTGTCGATCGAGGCGCCTGGCGACAAGCGCCGATAGAAGGCCGACCGCCTTTATTTATCTGCACCCTCTTTCTGCGGGGATCCCGGGGGTTCCTGTGTTTTCAGCGTTCCGTGCAGGAGGATATCCTTGATCTGTTCGAACAGGGACTTCGGCGTTTCCCGGAACAGCCCTCTGGAGACATATTCGGAACAGGTTTCCTGGATCCCCAGGATCATCACGGCCAGAAGGGTGGGGTTGACCGGACGCATGAATCCGTCCTGCATGCTTTTCTGGACCCGCTTCTTGAACCGGTTGATTTTCAGCTGCATGGCATCCTCCAGGATGCCTTCGAACTCTTCCGGATTGTTGATCGCCGCGGCCCGCAGTCGCCGGATCATGTCCTGCCACAGAGTGCCTTCCCGGAAGTAGGCTTCCGCGCTGCGGTCGAACAGCGCCAACCCGTCCTGCTCCGGACGTTGGGAGCGGTCCTCCGGCACGCCCTCCCGGAGGATGATCTCCCGGATGCACTCGATGAACAGCTCCTTCTTGTTCCGGAACTGCTTGTAGAAGGTGCTTCGACCGATCCGTGCCGCATCCACGATATCCGCGATGGTGACGGCCTCGTACCCCTTTTCCCGGAAACGGGTCGTGGCCGCCCGGATGATGGCGGCACGCTGATCGGTCCCCTTGTCACCATCCCGCCGGGGTTCTCTCTTCTCCCAGGAATCGATCAGCTCCGTGATCCCCCGGATCTGCTGGAGGGTCATGGTGCCCTCCTTCCGGATCTTCTGCACGAGTTCGAGCCGGTCCAGGTGCTGACCGGTGTAGAACGCCCGGGTCTCCCCCGTTTTCACCGGCCGGGGGATCAGGCCCTCGCGGATGTAGAACTTGATGGTGGAGACCGGTACGCCCGCGCGGGAGGAAAGTTCGGAGATCGTCATCGGTTCAGGACCTTGTGAAGGGAAGCGTTGGGTTATTCGACTATCCAACATGGTGTCAAAAGGGTATCCAATGACCGAAAGTGGTCCCGGCTCGCCGTGGGGAGCCGTTGGAGAACCCCCCTGCGGAGGCCTCCTTTCCCTGGCTTGTGGTATAGCCTGGTTCCAAGGAATTTGTCAAGTAATATTCGTATTTTGCCTTAAACCAGACCCGATGCGTTTTTTCTTGTTGACTTGAAATCAATTTTTAGATATTAATTGAAAACATCAGTCCAGAATCAAGGACTATTTGGTCCTGAACTCGGACCAGACAGTCCCATCGTACCCGCAACAACCCCGGACGGCAGGGCTGTGGAGCCCCCCGTGCCGGGGGCACAGCGGGTGCGGATCCACCCCTTGCGGGAAAGGCAGTCGGTTTCCGGGATCGAATACGAGATCGGATCCACCCATCGCGTGAGGGACAGGGAGGCACGGGGCAGCGTGTGGCGCCCCGCACACAGGAAGGAGGGTTGCATGGCCGAACGAGTTGGGATATGCGCGGTAGCCCAGACCCCGTACCGTGCCGACCGCGGGGACGTGAGCGAGGGGGAACTGGCGTACGAGGCGATCCGACAGGTGTTGAAGGAGACGGGCCTGACCCTGTCCCAGATCGATTCCGCGGTCTCCTGTTCGCAGGACTTCTGGGACGGCAGGACGATCTCCAGCATGAATATCCAGCCGTTCGTGGGCGCGCACCTGTCGCACGAGGACAAGGTGGCCGAGGACGGGCTGAACGCTGTGTACTGCGGCATGGCCCAGGTGCTGTCAGGACACCAGGAGATTGTGCTGGTGGTGGCGCACATGAAGGAATCCCAGGCCGAAAAGCCCCTGATCGAGAACGCCGCCTTTGACCCGGTCTTCATGCGGCCGCTGGGGCTGGATTTCCTGTCGGCGGCCGCCATGCAGGCGAAGCGCTACATGTACAAGTACGGGATCACGGCCGAACAGTGTGCGCAGGTGGCGGTGAAGAACCGGGGCAACGCCCGCAACAACCCGCTGGCCCAGGCGCCCCTGGATCTGACCGTTGAGGACGTGCTGAGCTCCCGGATGCTGGCGGCCCCCATCCGGGAACTGGACAGCAAGCCGATTTCGGACGGGGCGTGCGCCATGATCCTGGCGCAGGAGAAGCGGGCCCGCAAACTCACGAAGAAACCGGCCTGGATCCTGGGGGTTTCCAATGCCTACGAGGCCCACTACCTGGGCGACCGGGACCTGGCCGATTGCGACGCATTGGCCCTGGCGGCCCGGAAAGCCTACAGGATGGCGGGCATCAAGCGCCCCCTGCGGGATATCGACGTGGCCGAGATCTCCGAGGAGTACAGTTACCAGGAGCTTCTCTGGATGGAGGGGCTCGGGTTCTGCGAGCGCGGGGAAGGCGCCAGGTTGCTGGAATCCGGAAAGACCCGGATGGGCGGTGCGTTGCCGGTGAACCCCTCCGGGGGGGTCCTTTCCGGCAATCCGAACCTCGTGGCCGGCATGGCGCGGGTCGCCGAGGCCGTGCTGCAAGTGCGCGGCCAGGCTGGCGCGCGCCAGGTGAAGGGGGCCCGGGTGGCCCTGGCTCACGGTGTGACGGGGATCTGCGGGCAGCACCATGCGGTGATGATTCTGGGCAACCAGTAACGGGAGGAACAGCATGCCGAATCGAGTAGCGATCGTGGGAATCGGACAGACGCGTCACAGGAGCACGCGTCGGGACGTGACCCTGCCGGAAATGGTCAACGAGGCGGTGCGTGCGGCCCTGGCGGATGCCGACCTGTCCCTGAAGGATATCGAGGCCGTGTTTACCAGCAACATGGAAACCTTCGAAGGGCTCTACCTGCCCGACCATCAGGGCGCCACGGAGATCGGGAACCTGATGAAGCCGGGGTTCAAGGTCGCCACGGGCGGCACGAGCGGGGCGTCCGTGGTGGCTGAAGGGTTCTACATGGTGGCCTCGGGCCTGTTCGACGTGGCGCTGGTGGTGGGGTTCGAGAAGCAGGACTGCGGGGAAACCACCGCCGCCATCACCGCGGCTACCACGCCGATCTGGGGCAAGGGAGCCGTGACCGGGGCCATCGGAGAGTTCGCCAAGCAGGCCCTGTCGTACATGGAGACCTCCGGCGCCACGGAGGAGCATGCCGCCAAGGTGCGCCTGAAGGCGGACCGGGGGGCGTGCCTGAACGAATACGCGCATCTCCAGCTGGGGCTGCAGAGCGTGGAGGATGTCCTCAAGTCCGACTACCTGGTGTGGCCGCTCCGGTTTCTGGATTTCTGCCCGCAGTCCAGCGGCGCCTGCGCCCTGGTTTTTGCCACCGAGAGGAAGGCGAAAAGAATCACCCGCAAGCCGGTCTGGATCGCGGACCTGGAGGTGGTACATCAGGAGCCGTTCCGCGCCGGGACCTTCGGCGACCCCACGGGCAAGGAGACCTACACCCAGACCGTGGCCTGTGAGAAAATCTACAAGCGGAACGGGATCACGGACCCCCGCCGGGAGATCGACCTGGCGGAGCTCTACGAGCCCTCGAACTGGGAAGAGATGAACCTGTACGAGCATTTTCACTTCTGCGACAAGAACGAGGGGTGGAAGCTGGTCGAGCAGGACGTGACCGAGATGGAAGGGGATCTGCCCGTGAACCCCTCCGGCGGCGTGATCGCCACCAACCCGATCGGGGCCACCCCCACGATCCGCGTGGCCGAGGCGGCCCTGCAGATCCGGGGAGACGCGGGCGGGCACCAGGTCCCCAAGAAGGTGGACACGGCGCTGGCCTCGGCCCTGGGCGGCCCAAACTGGACCGTTCTGACCCTGTTGAAGCGGTCACTGTAGGAGGGAATCATGGCGAAGAAAGCTGCGAAGAAGACCCCGAAGAAAGCGCCGGAGAAGAAGCCGGAATACATCACCGTGGAGTACGACACCCCCCGGAAGTACCGCTGGTCCACCGGGAAGTACATCGGCCGGACCTACCGGGAGGCTAAGGAGAACAAGAAGCTCGTGGCGAACAAGTGCCCGAAGTGCAAGGAGGTCCTGTGGCCGCCTGCGGCGGTCTGCGGCCGTTGCAAGGTGGATGCCGGCGAGAAGTGGGTGGATCTGCCCCAGACGGGGACGGTCGTGCAGTACACCTATCTCGTCTACCCCCTGTGGGACCCCCACTACGGGGAAAAGTTCGCGAACCCGCACCCCAACGCCATAATCCTCCTGGACAACGGCGTGTACATCCGGCACTTCCTCAAGGAGACCAACGCCAAGAAGCTGAAGGTGGGCATGCGCGTTCAGGCGGTCTGGAAGGACGACGAGGAGCGGGGCGAGGGGACGGCGGATATCCGGTACTTCCGGACCAGCAGGAAATAAGGAGATAGGGAGGGGGGAGGAGGCAGCGGATAACCG
>CAYTRL010000158.1:0-12392 GCA_964439795.1 uncultured Thermodesulfobacteriota bacterium | reverse complement strand
GGCCACCCCCAGGCCCACACCGCCCGGTGTCCGCACCACCAGCGGCATCCGGTATTGCCCGCCGGACATGTAGCGCAGCTTGGCGGCCTGGTTCACGATGGGATCCATGGCGCAGGTGATGAAGTCGCTGAATAGGAGCTCTGCAACCGGCCTCAGTCCACACATGGCCGCGCCCACGGCAGCACCCACGATGGCATATTCGCTGATGGGAGTATCCCGCACGCGCGCCGGACCGAACGCCTCCACGAGACCGGTTGTTACGGCCATGTATCCGCCCAGGGCAACGTCTTCACCCAGGAGGATCACTCCGGGGTTTTGACGCATCTCCTCGGCCAGGGCCAGGTTAATGGCCTGCGAGCCGGTCATCGTCTTCATGGTCCCGTCGGAGCCGCCAACGGGAGCCGGGAGGGGATCCGCGACCAGGACATCGGTGCGCAGGGATGCAGGGCTCGGCTCATCGGCCTGTTCGGCAAAACGGATCGCCGCCGAAATGCGGTCATCCGCCTCCTTTGCCAAGGCTTCCACGCCTACCGGATCCAGGAGACCGTTTTCGAGCATCCGGCCGGTCTGTCTCTTGATGGGGCATTTCTCCTTCCACGACTCCACTTCCTCGGTTGTGCGATACTGTTGCTCATCGCCCAACATGTGCCCGTGCCACCGGTAGGTCATGCACTCCAGCATGGCCGGCCCCTGGCCCGCCCGGATCGCTCCCACCATCTCCCCGGCCACCGCAACCACGGCCTCCACATCGTTTCCGTCCACCGTGGTTCCCGGCATCCCGTATGCTGCCGCACGGTCCGCAATCCGTTCCACCTTCATGTGGCGGGACTGCGGAGTGAATTCTCCGTAAAGGTTGTTCTCCACCACGAAAAGCACCGGAAGGTTCCACACGGCGGCCAGGTTCAGTGCCTCATGCACCATGCCCTGGTTCGTGGCACCGTCTCCGAAGAAAGCAACGGCCACGCGGTCCTCCTTGCGGCAGTGGAAGGTCAACGCCGCTCCCGTGGCCAGAAGCGCGGAGGCGCCCACGATCCCGTTGGCGCCGATGGCGCCCACAGCGGCGTCCGTCACGTGCATACTTCCCCCCTTGCCCTTGCACAGACCCGCTGCTTTTCCGTAGATCTCGGCCATCATCGGATCCGGCATCGCGCCTTTTGCCAGCATGTGCCCGTGACCCCGGTGCGTGGTGGCGATGCAGTCATCCGGGCGAAGGGCGGAACACACGCCTACGGCCACTGCCTCCTGGCCCGTGCTCAGGTGAATGGCGGTCGTGGGGATCTTTCCCTCGGCCCACTCCCGTGCAAGGGCCTCCTCGAACGCACGCACCAGGTACATCCGTCTGAGCAGTTCCAGGCTCCGTCCCGTCTCTTCATCGGGCAGGGGGGCAAGGTCGTGCACCGCCGGAGGGACCTCCGGGGGTGTGGTTTCGTCCGTGAGGAACCAGGTATCCTGCGGCAGGTGCCGGGGATCGGTTTTCCTTCGCATCCGCAGCAGACGCCCGAGGAAGCCTCTACGCCTCCGTTTTGCTCCGGGTACGGCCTTTTCGGGAAGCAGGTGCTCCATACCGAGATCTCGGAGCACCGCCGGATAAAGCTCGAAAGCCGGCTTGATGGCCGGCAGGAGCTTCATGGCCTTGGCCGGATTTCCTCTGGCCATTATCTTTCCCGTGGCCATGGCCCGGACCACACTCAGGCGGCCGAGCCAGAACTCGTGACTCACATCCGCACTCTGCGCCATCTCCACGTGCGCGTCCCCCTGGTCGTCGAACCGGTAGGACGGAGGAGACACGGTCAGATCCACGGTGGCCACGGTGTCGGGCTCCCGGTATCGAAACCTGAGCACCATGTTGGCGGCGGTCAGGTCCCTGACCATCTGCTCGTGGTTCAGCATCCGGTCGAACAGGGCGCCCATGACCCGTTCCAGTTCTTCTCGATTTGCAAACAGGCTCATGGCTTCGGCAACTCCTTTCCCAACCAGTCCCGCCAGAAGACCTCCAGGTCCGGTTGGAAGTCATGAAGGATCGGATAGCCCGGAGGCGCCAGTTCCACCTCCAGTTGCGTATGGCAGCCCGGACAGGTGAATTCACGAAGTTCCATCCACGCCGGATCCGCATGCATGAGCGGTGGGTAGATCTCCTGCAGGGCCTCATCCGAATCGCGCACGGCCACACATGCCTCCATTTTCCAGTTGTCCCGGTAAGAACAGAATTCGTGGCCGCAGCTGCACTTGATCACGCGTCTCCCGTCTTTCGTCTGCACCACGAAGAGGTGCGGCTGCAAGGGCAACAGAATGCGGTCGTTCCAGGCAACCCGTTCCTGGCAGTACTGGAGGAAGTTCCAGAACCGGTCCCGGTCTTTGAAACGGCTTTGGACCTTGCGAACCTCCTCGGGCGGAAGTCTGCCTTCCCAGAGCTGAGCCAGGGTGTTGCTGTCATACGAGGTCACGTCGACTCCTCCAGAGAAAAGGTGAAATCCCGGGGAAGGTCCCAGAACTGCCGGTACCGGTCCCCCCATTCCGGGGCAAGCGCCATGCAGGCGTTGTAGCACTCCCGTATGGGCCGGATGAAGCGGCCCTCGAGCACTCGCTTCCGTTCCGTTTCCAGATAGGCGCGTGTGGGCACACTCTCGGCCGCCCGTCGTTGACGTTTTTCCTGTCGCAAAGCCGCTGTCCCTTCCAGGTCGGCGGCGAAGGTCCCTTCGGACGGTTCCGTGAGCTTCACCCCGTAGACCCCGGGCGCGTATTGCGGCAGGAGAAAGCCCTGATTCACATCGGCGGCCACACGCTCCGGGTCCCGCTCCAGGGGATCGCCCAACCCGCCTCCACCACGCAGCCACGACAGATAGAGATCGCCCTGCTGAAACGGGGCGGGATAGGTCATCGTACGCTTGTCAAAGCAGTGGTCGCCCTTGACCAGCTTGTTCAGCTCCGAGTTCTCAGGGTCGTATTCACGGGTCGGGTAGGGTTTGCCCGCCCGGGCTCGCTCGAGCACATCGGTCCGGTGTATATTGTGCCGGTAGCCCGCCGCCGAAGGATAGCCCCCGAAGAGACCGGGGGAGGAGAAACAGAGACCTTCTCCGGCGTTCTGCATCACCAGGTCATCGGTCTTCCAGACCATGCGAAGGCTTTCGAACCCGGAACCACCCCGATATTTCCCCGGTCCCGCTGTGTTCGGTTTGACCCTGCGACCGAGGTAGATCAACGGCTCCAGGATCTCCCAGATCTCCACATCGGCCATGTCTCCCTCGGGGTTCCACATGGCCGCTGCGTAGTCCAGACCATCCTTGATGGCACAGGCGCCCCCGCCCACCGTGCTGATTTCAAAGTTCAAAATGCTGCAGGGCTTCCCCAGATGATCGGTCCCTCCTCCCTGCATGCCGTTCATGGTCATCCCGTAGGAGGCCATCACCTCTTCGTGATAACCCCGGGCCCAAAAGGCCCTGCCCAGCAGACGGAACAGTCCGGTGAAGGCCGGGATGAGAAACCCCCAGGCAGCACCCGTGCTCACCTTGGGTTCCTGGGGATTGGACCAGGTGCCTGCGGGAAACAGACTCCGCGTTGCCAGGTAGGCCCCATCGTTCACTTTATCGTTGGGCACAACGGTCTGGCTCAAGAGGACCCAGAGCGCGCCCTGCATGGCACTGGGTGTGCAGTTGAAGCTGTGAAAGCCCCATGGGCTGGCGCCCTCCATGGACAGGTGAAACTCGCCCCGGCCGCCGATATCCAGCTCCATCGGCGCATGCATGAGGCTGTCCTTCCTGGCGTGCGGCGGCAGTCCCGGCTCTTCGCTGAGGTTGACCACGTTGAAGGTAGCCGCCTGGTAGCGTCCCGGCAGGGTCAGCTCCCGGATCCGGCTGATAAAGGCCCGCCGGCCCTCCTCGATCACCTCCCGCATAAACGTCTTGAGTGTTTCGAGCCCCTCCTCGGCGATGATCCGTTCAATGGTCTCCCGGATCATGTGGCATCCCGCGATACGGGTCCGCTCGTCCAGCTTCCAGTACATGGGTGTGCGCACGGACATCTCGCAGCGGAGTTCGTGGTCGCGATACAGGGTGTCCTCCTCGCCCACCTTGAGCGCCGTCAGTTGCAGGCCGTCCTCATAGCGCGATGTGGGGCCCACCGGGACGCTTCCCGGCGTGGCAGCACCGATGTCGATGACATGGGTCACGCCCCCGGCCCAGCCTACCAGTTCGTCCTCCCAGAAGATGGGCACAAAGGTCTGTACGTCCGCGTTGTGCACGTTCCCGATCATGGGATCGTTGTTCGTGAAAATGTCACCCGGCGCAATGAGCGGATTCTGCTCATACCCCTTCCGGATCATGAACTTGATCGCGTCGCTCATGGTGTGGACGTGCACGATGATGCCCGTGCTCAAGGCCACGCTGTCCCCCTCCGGCGTGTAAAAGGCAAAGCAGAGTTCCCCGATTTCCTTGACGATCGGGGAAGGACTGATGTTCATGGCCGTCTCGCGCGCATTGACCAGTCCGCCCCTGAGCTTGGCGAAGATCTTCTCGTACCGGATCGGGTCCGACTCCTTCAAAACCAACCGCTCCAGGCCGTAATACCGGCCCGTCTCCCGGAAGATTTTTTCGCTTTCGGCCAACATCCGATCGAGCGTTTTCCCGTCCCAGCCGATGGGAGTCCGCGTGGGATCGAACTTGCGTCGGATTTCAACCATGTTCCTGTCCTCTAACCGTCAAGAGGTGCACTCGTCTGAAGAACGGATCTTTTAAACAAAACGTATACGGAACACCCTGTGCGCATCCAACTCGGCAACGGTATCCGGGGGAAGGAACAGCGTCGTGGCCGGCGACTCCACGATCGCGAGGCCTTGCAGCACATTTCCGCTCTTCAGTTCCTCCATCTGCCAAACCCGTGCCCTCCGCCACGTCCGCTTCCAGTAGACCTCCCGCTCCCCCTTGCAGGCGGTCTCGGGGGGCGTGGAGCCAGCGGGGGGTTCGTCAGGAAGCCGGGGCTTTTCCACATCCACACGGCCCGTGACGATGGCCTGGGTGATGGCAAAGCCCAGCTCCGGGGACTTGGCAGCCCGGGCGTAGATGCGGCCGTAGGCGTCTTCGAAGGCCGCCAGGAGCGCGTCCATGTCCCGGGCGTGGGTCAGTCTCGCCGTGGGAGACACGATCTCCAGGTCATTGAGCTGTCCCATGTACTGGATCCGGAAGAGGGTCCTGTATCGGATGGTACGCCCCCCATGTTCGGTCTTGCCGAACTCCGCCTCGATCTTGCCCTGCAGTTCGTCGCATCGCATGTTGAGCATGCTGCACAGGGCCTCTTTCCATTCGTCTGAAGCGTCGGGTTCGATGGGCAGGTCGGTCGTGGCTTCATAGCGGTACTCGAAATCGCCGCAGGCGCATCCGAAGGCGCTGAACCCCGCCGCCCAGGCCGGGGCCAGGATTTCCTGAAAGCCGAGCCCCCGACTGTACCCTGCCACGTGCAGCGGTCCGCCGCCGCCATAGGAGAGCAGGACGTAGTTCGACGGACTGTACCCCTTGGACAGGACCGCGCTGGCCAGGTGGCCCTTCAGGTTCTCTTCGAACAGTTCCAGGATCCCCTCCGCGGCCTCGAATACGTCGATCCCCAAAGGTTCGGCGACCCGGGTCCGGAGGACTTCGAGGGCCCTGTCCCGGTGGAGCCGGATATCCCCTCCCAGGAAGTAGTCCGGATCGATCATGCCCAAAGCCACGGAACAGTCCGTGATCGTTGGGGTGTCCACACCTCCTTCGGTCCAGCACGTGCCGATCCGGGCACCGGCGCTGTCCGGGCCGATCTCGATCCGGCCGGAGTTCGGGTTGATGCGGACGTAGCTGCCGGTACCGGCTCCCACCGAGTCGATTTGAATCATGGGGATGCAGAGGAGGAGCCGGGCCATGTCCGGGTAGGGTTTGATGGCGTACTCGCCGTCCGTAACCAAGGCCAGGTCGAAGCTCGTTCCCCCGATATCCGTGCAAACCACGTTCTCCGAACCGAGGACCCGGGCCAGGGCGCGAGCCCCAAGCACCCCGCCGATGGGGCCTGAGATCATCGTACGGGCCAGCTCCTTTGTATTCATGCTCACGGTGCCGCCGTGGCTGGCCATCACGCGCAGGTCGAATCCGCCTCCCAGCTCCCGGATCCGCTCCTCCACAAGCTGCAGCTGGCCGCGGGAGGGTTGTGCCGCGTAGGCCTCCACCACCGTCGTGTTGAGCCTCGGGAGGTCGTTGCGCACCGGGTAGTATTCGCTGGAAAGGAAGACGGGGATGGATCGGCCCTGTTCCTCCATGACCACCCGGGAGATCCGGGCGGTCTCTATCTCGTGCGCAGGGTTTCGGTAGGCGTTGAGCAGACAGATGCACAGGGCCTCGATATCCTGGTCGAAAAGGGCGGAGACGGTCTCCCGGGCGTCATCGGGTTGAAGGGGGAAGACCTCCTCTCCGAAGATGTCGATCCGGCCGAACACCCCGTGCACTCGGGACTTGGGCACGAGGGGTTCGTTGTGATAGTGGGTGACCACGTGCAGGCGATCCGCATAGCTGAAGCCGAGATAGGTCTGGATCCCCCGCTCGAGCAGGAACGAATCCTCCTGGCCCTTGGTCACGATCACGCCCACGCGCCGGCCCTGACGGGACAGGAGACGGTTGAGCATGGTGGTGCCCGAGTAGATGCCCGCCACCATGTGTCGGAAGGCCTCCCGCGGGGATGTATTCCATTGTTGGAGTGCGTCTTCCGCGCTCCGGATCAGGCCTACGGACTCGTCCTCCGGCGTGGTCTGTGCCTTGCCTACGACGAACCGCCCGCCTTCGTCCACCAGGAAGGTGTCTGTCATGGTTCCGCCGGCGTCTATGGCAAGAATACGCGGGAAATGCGGTGGCAACGGCGTCTCCTTTCTCTCACCCTTTCTTTCCGACCCAACCCAGGTGTTCCACGTACCCCGTCCCCTGGTTCCTGTCTCCGGAAGCTCCGGTCCAGTTCCCCTGGAACTCAAATCCGTACATGAACCCCTCACCCAGGATGGGCCGCGGTTCCGTCCGCCGGACCGCTTCGTACCGAAACCTGCCGGGTTCGCCCCACTGGGTGCCGATCCAGCGGGTGGGCACCTGACAGGGGCGGCCCGCATAATTCTCGAACACGTCCCATTCGAGCACCCGGCATTCATATCGCTTCATGAACCGGATCGGCTGCCTGTCCGGGCGGATCAGGCCCACGTTCTTCAGTTCCAGCCCGCCCGGACCTTCGGTCCAGAGGGAGACGGCCGATGCCCCCTCCGGCAAGCGCATCACTTCGTACCGGAACACCCGGAGCGGAACCCGCAGGGGAAGCAGGTTCCTGCCCCAGCCGTGGTCAAAGAGCGCAACCCCCTCCAGGAGGCCGCTTGCCCCCTTCCATTGCCACTGGAGCCGGGCATCACAGAAGGTCGTGTAGTGACAGTAGAGATGCGGGGAGCAGAACCACCACTGGAAGCCCGGCCAGGACTCCAGATGAATGGTCAAGTCCAGGTCGTCCTCCGGCTGGCTGTACCGGATGTGGCAGGAGGGCCATCCACCTTCCAGAAGGAGCCGGTTGCCGAGCTTCAGGTGCAGGGCATCGGGCGACCAAACGAGATCACGCTCCACGGACGCATACTTCTTATACGTCACATGCCGGTCTTTTCCTTCCAGGCAGAACTGCAGGTCAAAGGCGTCCCCGGGGTCGGATCCATGCCAGTTCTCGGTTTGATCGAAAGGGACTCCGGTGAGACCGAGGAGGGTGTTGAGGTTCAGGAACCGGAACGGCGCCCCCTCCGGGAAGACCATAATCAGCGTTCGTAGATCCCAGGGAAAGGCGGGAAAGCGCGTGCCTTCTTCCTGAGGAGAGGGCCGGTTATTGAGGGCTGTGGCGGATCGATCGAGCCCCTTGATGATCGGAACGACGGTCCGGCGTAAAGAGGACGGTAACATCGGGCTTCTCCCGTCATGCGTGCCTTGCTCTGTTGTTCCCCGGCATGCCGGTTGCCAGGGTGCTGCCCCGGATTTCTCGGTCTGCCAGGAGCATGTTGGAATACCTGGCATTCCTGCGCTTCCGTCATTCCGGACTTGATCCTTATACCCCCCTGATCCTTATACCCCCCTGATCCGGAATCCAGGGGAGAGGAGAGGCAGGTTCTGAGGCATCTCCCCCTCTGGCCACCCCTGGATCCCCGCGTACGCGGGGATGACAACAAAAATAGGTCTCCCGACATACCCCTAGCCCAGCTCGATGCCTCCCTTTTCAAAAAGCAACTGGGGGTTCTCCCACACCTGGGAGAGGTCCACCATCGTTGGGGAGTTGCACGAACAACAGTCCTCGCAATCCACGCGAAGTTGTTTGAACCGTGGCCGTTCCACGATCTTCTTCAGGGGCGTCTCCAGGATGTTGGCGATGGGCCGGTTCAGGTTCAGGCAGTCCTCGATGTTTCCCCTGGCGTCGAGGCACTGCATGGCCAGCTTGGGAAGGTGGCACCGGTATCCGGGTTTCCCGTCGATGAAATACCGGAAATACAGCTCGGAGTTGAGAATGGGGGCGCCTTCGCGCTTTTTATCCAGGAGATATGCGCACACGCCCCGCAACTCGGGCAGGGGCAACCCCATGTCCGTTGATACATGATGCGTGTCCCCCTCCCCGTGCCGATATTCCGTGATCACGTCGAAGGACATCTGGAGGTTCTTCTCCGTCGCAAGGGCAAGCAGGTCATCGATCTCCTCGGCAAGGCCCTTCTGCACGCACACGTTGAACTGCTTGGACACTTCCGGGTACTTGTCGTTGACCCGGTCCACGCCTTTCATCAGGCGATCGAACAGTCCGGGCAGGCCCCGGATCTCGTCGTGGCGCTCGGGCCGGGCCGAATCCAGGCTCAACATGAGCATGTCCGCATGGGGCACGATCTCGTCCATCCGCTTTTCGAGCAGCCAGCCCGTGGTGAACAACATGACGGCGATGTCCGCCTCTTCCTTGATGAACCGAAGCAGTTCGCCGAGATCCTCCCTTAGAAAGGGTTCCCCGCCGGAGATGGCCGTCCCCAGGAACCCCTCCTCGGCCGCCTCCTTATAGAACCTCTTGATCACATCCGTAGGCAAGTCCTCGTACTCATTGTATTTCCACAAACAGCTCCGGCAGTTGCACATGCACTTCTGAGTGATCAGGTGGCCAACGAGAAAGGGTTTCGTCTCCCCCTCGAGCTTGCACTGTACTGCCCGGTTGGCCAGCAGGCCCATCCTCTCCGCCAGTCTTGGACTGAGTTGCCTCATGACGATCCCTTTCTTCCCTTTCATGAAGCTCTAGCCGCCCGGTTTGCACTCTCCACGGAACAGGGCCCACTCCTCACACTCGGAACCGTCCTGGAACACGCAGAACCCCACTTCGCCCCCGTCGGGTCTCTTGCGGATCTCCAGCTTCCCCCCCTGCTCGATGCAGTGGACCGACGCGGGATTGGGCATGTTTGCGATCCGGCTCTCCGGAGGCTTTTCCGTGGAACACCCTGCCCAGGCCATCAGCAACAAGGCGGCCGCCGGCAGGCAGCAGCGCAGCAACAGGTTCATCTCTTGACCTCCCTCAGCTGGTTGTTCACGCGTCCCGGCCGGTGATTTCCCGGTAGCACTCCAGGACCGACTCGTGCCCCACGTCCCCGCCGGCCCCCGGCCCCCGCAGGGAATCGCCCACCAGGTACAGGTTATTCACCCCCGGCACCCTGTAGCCCGGCCGCTTCCTCCTGTGCTGGTCCACGTTGACCTCCACACCGTCCACCATCTTGAGCTTCTGCACCCGGCGCCAGAGGATGGCGGAGGAAAGTCCCGGGAACAGGGAGAAAAGCGCGGCCTCCATCTCCTCCACCCGCTTCCCGGCCTTCTTCGGATTCTTCATGTCCTCAACGTTGGTCGGATAGAACCAGGTGAAGAGCTGCTTGCCAGGGGGGGCTGTCTCCGGGCAGAGGTTGGATGTGAACATGCCGAAGCTCATGGGGTCGTAGATGTACCAGAGGCCGGAGTCCTCCGAGATACGCCGGTCCAGCCCGTAATCCAGGACCACCCCGGCCGTGGGCCTCTGGTTGCTGCAGAGGTCCGCAAACGACTTGTCCGTCCGGGATTCGTCAAGCAGGGTAAACAGCTCCTGACTGGGAAGGTTGAGCAGCACGTTTTCTGCCTCGATCAGCTTGTCGCCCACGCGGACGCCCACCGCCCGGCCGTCCCGGATCTCCACGGAGGCCACGCTCGCCTGGGTACGGATCTCCCCGTTTTCCCGGATGGCGTCCGTGAGCACGTCGTAGATCCACCCCCACCCCCGGGTGGGGTACATCACCGATTTCCCTTTTTTCAGGACCGACTGGAAGTTGAGCAGCATCTCCCCGGCGCTGGCCCGGTCCGTGAACGGGCAGACCTGCATGGAGGCGGTCACCAGCGTCAGGTACCTGCGCACACCGCCTTCCAGCCCCATCCGGTCCATCCACTGTGCGACCGGTGTCTCCAGAAGGCCTTCCGGGATCCCCCGCTTGACCTGGATGAGGACTTTCAGGGCCTTCAACCGTTCCCCCAGGGTCATGAGCCGGGTGGTCAGCAGCCCCTTGGGGCTGGTGGGAAAATCCTTCACCCGTCCGTCCGCGTCCAGGACGTACGAGGGCCCCAGATCCGTAAACTCCAGCTCCCGGCCCAGGTGCCGGAAGACCGCGGCCGTGGAACTCTTTGGCCCGAACCGGATCAGGTGGACGCCGTTGTCTACCAGGAATCCGTCCTTCTTCCAGAGAAAAGCCCGGCCGCCGATCCGCTTCTGCTTTTCCAGGACCAGCACCCGCTTGCCGTCGTGTGCAAGCATGGCCCCCAATTCCAGCCCGCAGATTCCGGCACCCGCGATCACGAAATCAAACATCATACCCTCCATTCGTCGCAAACCTGTCTGTCTCCGGGAGCTTTCACAGATTTGCATCACCGTCCCCGACGTTCTATCTTGAACTTTCGGCCGCTCTTCGAAACTCTGTATACCGCAGAAGGGGAATTTCATCAATGATCGGAGCAGGAGAAGGAACATGACGGAAACACGCGAAACCCCCCTTCTTTTCCAACGCTGGCCCGCCCTGGAGGGGAAGATCCCCTGGACGCCCCTCGCCCCGCTGGAAACCATCGTGCAGCGCTGCAGGAACCTGGAGAAGGAACTGGGTCTGGACTCTGTGTGGGTGAAGCGGGACGACATGAGCTCCCCCCTTTACGGAGGGAACAAGGTCCGCAAGCTGGAGTTCATCCTGGAACATGTCCGGCAAAAAGGATACCGGAAGGTGCTCGCCATCGGCGGGATCGGCTCCAACCACTGCGTGGCCAACGCCATCTTCTGCAACGAACTGGACCTGCGCCCGGTGGCCGCGCTGGTGGACCAGCCGCTCAACGAGCACGTTCGGAAGAACCTGCTCCTGGACCTGTACCTGGGCAACGAGATCCTGTACGCCCACGGCACCCCGGGGATCCTGGGAAAGATCCTGTGGGCCTACCTGCGGGACCGGTCCACCTACCTGATGATGCCCGGTGGAAGCACACCGCTGGGGACGCTGGGGTTCATCAACGCCGCCCTGGAGCTGAAGGGACAGGTGGACCGGGGGGAGATGCCCGAACCGGATCACATCTTCGTGGCCTGCGGGTCCGCGGGCACCGCCGCCGGCCTGGCAGTGGGCGCCAGCCTGGTCGGGCTCAAGTCCCGGATCCACGCCGTGCAGGTCTCCTTCCCGGTCTTCAGCGGGATCAAGGCCCTGCAGCGGACCGCCCGTTGGGCCTGGAAGCTCATGGCGAAATACCAGAAAGACCTGCCGGGGCTCACCCTGGACCACCTGGTCCCGGTGCCGGGCTACCTCGGTGGATTGTACGGAAAAGCCACCCCGGAGGGACGGGAAGCCGTGGAACTCATGGGAAAGGCCGAAGGGATCCAGCTGGAAACCACCTACACGGGCAAGACCTTTGCCGGGCTCTGCGGCTTCGCCCGGGCCCGGAAGGAGCAGCTTCGGGGAAAAACCCTGCTCTACTGGCACACCTACAACGGCCGCGACTTCTCCGGGATCCTGGACGGCCTGGACTACCAAGACCTGCCCGAAAGCCTTCACTGGGTCTTCGAGACGCCGCTCCGCGATGCGCCGTGAAACCGCCGGTCTTAATAGTCTGAAAACTTCCAAACTATTGTCATCCCCGTCCCCGCTACAGCTCGTCCCCGCGAAGGCGGGGACGGGGACAAGCTCCAGCGGGGATCCAGGAGTGGCAGGGCATGGTGTCAAGGAGCCTCCACCTCCCCGCCCCTGGATTCCGGATCAAGTCCGGAATGACGGATAAGCACAATAGGATCGTCATCCCCGCGAACGCGGGGATCCAGGGGCGGCCCGGTTGGGAAGGCAAAAGAGCCTCCTTCACCCCTCCCCT
>CAYTRL010000157.1:0-12402 GCA_964439795.1 uncultured Thermodesulfobacteriota bacterium | reverse complement strand
CGCCCACCCCCCAAAATCCCCTCGCCCTATGCGACAACTATCCTGACACAGGGGGAAACTGCACTGGCTAATCCAATCAGGCACATGGGTATAAGTATTGTTTTTCTCTTATTCATTCTTTCCTCCATGATCATTTCACCCCATTTCCAATCATACTCCATCTCCAGAATCTCCAACAAGCCGGAGCAATCCCGATTCCTGCATCCCCCATCTGCTTCTTTCGGTCCTCTCTGAGTCGAGGCAGTCCCGATGCCGAAACGGGAACTCGGTTTGCCATCGGGCCGCCCCCCTCACAGACCCCAGCTTGTTGGGCAGCACAGGAAGAGGTCCGCTTTGCCCCTCTGCTCCCACCGTTCTCCAACCTGCTTTCCCACCCGGAAAACACGGCTTGTTTCCGTAACCGGATATCCGTGAAAACCGGCTGGGGATCCTCCGTTGACCCGGATCCCCCTCCCGGGTATGTTGTTGACCGGGTCCCGGGCGAACCGGGAATCCGGGCCGGAACCCTGGAGAATGCGCGCATGAGCCGGAAACCGAAACCGCTGCGAACCTTCGTCTACCGCGTGCTCGCTTTGCGTCTGCTCCTGGCCAGCCTGCTGATCGGCCTCCTCTTCGGGGCGATGGTCTATTTCGGGATGGTGAATGAAATCAGCCGGGATATCATCGAAGACGCCCTCAACCGCATCGATGATGTCCGGTCCCGGTCCAGGGAGCTGCTCGCACAGGGGGCGGACAACGAGCTGGACGCCTTCCGGGCGGCCCTGAGCGAGCGACCGAAGGTGCAGCGCAGGCAGCGGTACGGCCGGTTCGTGCATGGGATCTTCCACGATGCGGCCGGCAGCGTGCTGGGCGCATTCACCGCCCCGGACAGTCTCCATGAGGGAGAAGTCCGGGACTGGATCCGGTCATCGAAACGCCGGTTTCCCGAGCCGGGAGACCCGTGGCACGAGCCGGTGAGGGTTGCCGGGACTCCGCACATCCACATGGTCACGGCCGTCACCGACGAGAAGGGGAACGTCCCGGGCTACGCGGACATCCTGTTCGCCCTTTCACCGGAAGCGGCGGCAAGGGTTCGGAGGTCCGCCAGGAACACCGCCCTGTACGTGGTCCTCATCACCCTCGGCGCGGCCCTGTTTCTGTATCCCGTGATTCTCAACCTGACCCGGCGCCTTGCGGGTTATTCCGAGAACCTCCTGCAATCCAACCTGGAAACGCTGTCGGTCCTGGGGGGCGCCATCGCCAAGCGGGACAACGACACGGACGCGCACAACATGCGCGTGACCATCTTTGCAGTACGCCTGGCGGAGGCGGCGGGCCTTCCTGACACGGAGATGAAAAAGCTGATCAAGGGCGCGTTCCTTCACGATGTGGGCAAGATCGGCATCCGGGACGACATCCTGCTCAAGCCCGACCGCCTGAATGACGACGAAACCCGGATCATGCAGACCCACGTCCGGCACGGACTGGAAATCGTCCAGCGCTCCGCCTGGCTGGACGATGCGGCAAGTGTTGTGGGCGGACATCATGAACAGTTCGGGGGGGGAGGATACCCGAAAAGGCTCCAGGGGGAGGAGATCCCGATCATTGCCCGGATCTTTTCCCTGGCCGACGTATTCGACGCTCTCACATCCCGGCGGCCTTACAAGGAAGCGTTTTCCCTGGACAAGACCCTGGAGATCCTGGAACAGGGCCGGGGCGCCCAGTTCGACCCGGCCCTGCTGGACGTCTTCATTCCCCTGGCCCCGGACCTGTACGAACGGTTCTCCGGCCGGGAGGACGCGGGGCTGAGGGAGGCGCTGGACACCATCACGCTCCGCTACTTCACGGGCGGGATGGAATCCCTGACCTACGGATGACCCTGTGCCTCGACGGCTGGAAACGAATGGAGAAACCATGGCGAACCGACCATCCGATGAAAGGGAAAAGGAGACCGGGACCCGAGCAGAGGAGGACGGTCCGTCCCCATCCGGCCGGGAAGAGGAGTCCATGGATACCGGTAAGATCCAGGTCCTTCTCGCTGAAAAACGGACCGCGCTGGCCGCCCTGCGGACGGGCATCGCCATCTTCACCCTGCCCCTGTCGGTGACCACGGTCCTGATCACCACCTCGCGGTACTACAACTTCACACAGAACCTCCACTACCTGATCCCTCTGTTCCTGCTCTGTGCCGCGCTGGTTGTGATCGGTACGTACCTGATCACCGTCTCGCTGATCCGGTTCCGCCACCATGGCCAGCTGATCCAGAAGATCAAGCGGAAAAGCCCGCAGTGGATGGAACTGCTGGACTGAATACCGCCCCGCCTGGATCCCGGATCAGGTCCGGGATGACGGCACCCACGGAGCCCCTGAGAACGCAGGATGCCCTGGGACAGCCAGGTTGTCGGCATTCAGCGATCCGTATTCAACTCCTGGAGGTTCTGGGGGGTGAAGGCCCTCAACCCGATGCGAAATGCACCTGCACTGAACACGTACCTTTCCATTCATTTTTCCCTGGGATTTGACGAAACAACTGTGGTATGAATCGAGCCGGGAAGGCCGCCAATTTCAGAGACAGGAAATGAGGAGAGGCGAGGGACCATGCAAAACCAGATCATTCGCCACACCCGCCTGCTGGAGATCGTTGGAGACACAGCCCGTGTCCAGGCGGAGGGAGTGGCGCTGGGGGACATCGCGCTGGTGGAGAACGTGGACGGGGAAAGCTCCATTGCCAAGGTCATCGAGCTGGACGAGGATATCGTCACCCTCCAGATCTTCGCCGGCAGCAAGGGGCTGTCAACGGACGCCTCCGTTCGGTTCTCGGGGCACCCCATGGACGTGGTTTACTCCCAGAACATGCTGGGCCGGATCTTCAACGGGTCCGGGGAGCTGATCGACGGGGGGCCCGATCTCTCCGGGGATCCCCGGATCCGGGCCGGAAGCCCCACCATCAACCCGGTGATGCGCGTGATGCCCTCCAAGATGATCCACACCAACGTGCCCATGATCGACCTGTTCAACTGCCTGGTGGAGAGCCAGAAGATCCCGATCTTTTCCGTGGCCGGGGAACCGTACAACGAGCTGCTGGCCCGCATCGGGTTTCAGGCGGATGCGGACGTGGTGGTCTTCGGCGGCCTGGGGCTCATCTTCGATGATTACCACTTCTTCCGTTCCGCCTTTGAAGAGCACGGCGTGTTTCCCCGCACGATCCTGTTCGTCAACCAGGCGTCCGATCCCATCGTGGAACGGCTGCTGGTGCCGGACATGGCTTTGGCAGTGGCGGAAAAGATGGCGATCGAGGAAAACAAGCGGGTGCTCGTCCTCTTGACGGACATGACGGCCTACGCCGACGCCATGAAGGAGATTGGGGTCTCCCTGGAGCGGATCCCGGCCACCCGGGGATACATGGGCGACCTGTACACACAGCTGGCCCGGCGGTACGAAAAGGCCTGCGACTTCAAAGGGGCCGGTTCCGTCACGATCCTCACGGTGACCACCATGCCCGGGAACGACGTGACCCATCCTGTTCCGGACAACACCGGCTACATCACGGAGGGGCAGATCTACCTCCACGACAGCATGATCGACCCGTTCGGTTCCCTGTCCAGGCTCAAACAACACGTGATCGGCCGGGAGACCCGGGAAGACCACGGCCAGATCATGAACACCATGATCCGCCTCTACTCCGGGGCCCGGGAGGCGGAAAAGAAGAAGGCCATGGCGTTCGAACTCTCCGCCTTCGACGAGAAGCAGCTACGTTTCGGGGAACTGTTCCACGAACGGTTCATGGACATCCGGGCCTCCATTCCTGTGATCGAAGCCCTGGACCTGTGCTGGAAGACCCTGGCCGAGTGCTTCGAGCCACAGGAACTGCTCATGAAGCAGGCGCTCATCGACAAATACTTTCCCGGATCCGCCGCGGCGCCCGTTGAAGCCAAGACCGAACCAGCCCAGGACGGGTGACCGATGGCCAGGATGACCCTGAACAAGAGTGCGCTCCAGAAGGAACAAGAGAAGCTGGCGCTCTACAAGCGCCTGCTGCCCTCCCTGGACCTGAAACGAAGGCAGCTCACCCTGGAACTAGGCCGGGCCCGGAAAGAGCTGGACACCGGGGGAAAGACGATGGAGGAACTCGTGGACCGGACCGCCGCGGACCTGCCCATGCTCGCCGGGCAGGAACGGGACCTTTCCGGCCTGGTCCGGCTCAAGTCGGCCCGCGTGGAGGAGGAAAACCTGGTGGGGGTCACGCTTCCGGTCCTGAAGGAGATGAGCTGGGAGGTGAGCGACTATTCCCTGCTGGCCGAACCGCCGTGGGTGGACGTGCTGGTGGAGAGCATCCAGCGGGTCGCGGAGCAGAAAAAAAGGGTGCAGGTCCTCACCGAGAGGGTGACGCTGCTGGCGCGGGCCAACCGCCGGATCACGCAGCGGATCAACCTGTTCCAGGAGATCCTCATCCCGGAAACGGAACAGAATATCCGCCGGATCCGGATCGTGCTGGGCGATGCGGAAATGTCCGCCGTGGTCCGATCCAAGATCGCCAAGGCCCTTCACGAGCGGAAACGGAACAAGCACCCGGGGGCGGTATAAACGTTCCCCTGGAAAAGTTGACCCTGTTCGAGCGGAACAAGAATAGAGGGTGGCATGATCGTTCCCCTGGAAAAGGTGACCCTGTACGGCCTGCTGGAGGAGAAGGAGCAGGTCCTGTCCGATCTCCAGACCCTGGGGTGCCTGCACGTGGTCTCCCTGGGAACGGCCCGCGGCGCCGACGAAGCGGGCCCCTCCTCCGCGTCCCGGGAAGCCCTGGAGTTTCTGCTCTCGTGCCCCCAGCGAAGACACCAGGTACACGATCCCTCCAGGTTCGATGTGCAGCAGGTCCAAAAACGGGCCCTGGAGATCAAGCACCGGATCCATGCGGCGGCCGATGAACGGGATTTCCTGCGCAAGCGCATCCAGGACCTGAGCCCCTGGGGCGACTTCACCTATCCCGCCCCGGATGACCTGAACGGGCTCCGGCTCTGGTTCTACGTGGTGCCTCATCACCAGAAGCGGAACATCCCCGCAGATTTTGCCTGGGAGATCGTGGGCCAGGACAACCGGTTCTCCTACGTGGTGGTCGTCTCCCGGGAGGAACCGCAGGGGATGCCCGTGCCCCGCACGCACACGGGGGACAAGTCCCTGTCCGAACTGCTGGAGCGGTTGGAGGAAGTGGAGCTGGAGCTGGAAGATCTCCAGGCAGGGCGGGCCGCTCTTACACGGTGGTGCACCCTGTTCTGCAGCACCATCCACCGCTTGGAGGATGGTGTGGAGCGCCGGGAGGTCTCCCGGAAGACCTTTGACCAGGATCCGCTTTTCGCCCTGCAGGCATGGACGCCGGAAGACCGTCTGGACGCCCTGCGCGATTACGCCCGGGAACGACGCCTGGCCATGGAAATCACCGACCCGGACCCGGACGAGACGGCGCCCACGCTGCTTCGGAACCCTTCCTGGCTGAGCGCGGGGCAGGACCTGGTTTCCTTCTACATGACGCCGGGCTACTGGCTCTGGGACCCCTCGGAGATCGTGTTCTTCTCCTTTACCCTCTTCTTCGGCATCATCCTGGGCGATGCGGGTTACGGTCTGCTCCTGGGGGCCGGGCTGGCCCTGGGGTGGCGCCGCATGGGCCGGTCGGACCTGGGACGGCGGCTGCGGATCCTCTTTGCCTTTCTGTCCGGCTCCACCCTGATCTGGGGCGTTCTCCTGGGGAACTATTTCGGGGTTCCGCTGGAAAAGGGCGGCTTCCTGGACCATCTGCGGATCCTGGATCTGGACAACTACTCGTCCATGATGCGGCTGGTGATCTTCCTGGGCGCCGGCCACCTGATCCTGGGCAATGCGGTGTACGCCTGGCGGTTGCGGCACACAACCCACGCCCTGGCGCCGGCGGGCTGGGTGCTCCTCTTTCTGGGCGCCCTGGCGGCGTGGCAGGCGTCCGCAGCCGGGTGCCTGCCCGCAACCTGGAGGACCGGCAGCTACATCGTCATGGGGGCGGGCGGTCTTTGCGTGCTCCTTTTTTCCAGTACCGAAGGGGGCTTCGGGAAACGCATGCTGGGGGGGCTCCACGGGCTGACCAGCCTGTCGGCGGCGTTCGGCGACACGCTGAGCTACCTGCGGCTGTTCGCCCTGCTGCTGGCCACCGCCTCGCTGGCCTCCACGTTCAACGGCCTGGCCGCTTCGGTGTACCACGACTCCAAGGCTTTCGGCCTGCTGTTCGCCCTGCTCATCCTCGTGCTGGGACACGGTCTGAACATCCTGCTGGGTGTAACGGGCGGCTTCATTCACGGATTGAGGCTGAACTTCATCGAGTTTTTCAAATGGGCGACCCCTGTGGAGGGCTCCCCGTTCCGGGTCTTTGAGAGAAAGGAGAAATCAACGTGGAAACCATGATGTCGGCACTGGGTTGGATCGGTATCTTTTCGCCCCTGGCCCTGAGCGCCATCGGGAGCGTGATCGGCTGCACCCGGGCGGGCCAGTCGGCGTGCGGCGCCATGCTGGAAATCGAGAGCGGCTACGGCAAGTACGTGGGCCTGTCGGCCATGCCCTCCTCCATGGTCATCTATGGAATCGTGATCACGCTGAGCCTGGACCGCCCCCCGACGGCTCAGAACGAGGGAGGGCTGTTTGCCATCGGCGTGCTGGCGGGCCTGGCGCTGCTGCTCTGCGGGATCTATCAGGGGTACTGCTGCGCGTCGGCCATCAACGTATCCAAGAGCAAACCGGAGGTGTTCGGCCTGTCCATCACACCGGCGGCGATCGTGGAGGGGTTCGGAGTGTTCACGTTCGTGTTCGCGCTGGTCCTGGCAGGCGCATTGCCGAAATAGCGAAGGAGAAGCCATGGAAACCGCACCCGGCGTCCCCAGCGGCGTCCAGGAGTTGATCGCAAAGCTCCGCGACCAGGGGGTCCAGGCAGGCAGAGAGGAAGCAGATCGTCTTCTCAAGGAGGCCCGGGATCAGGCCGAGCAGATGGTGGCGCAAGCCAGGGCCGAGAGCGAGCAGCTCCGTGCCAAGGCCCACGACGAAATCCAGGCCGAGCAGACCGCGGCCAGGGAAGCGCTCCAGCTGGCGTTTCGGGACACGGAACTCCGGGTCAAATCGGAACTCAAGGCGGCCTTCGAGCAGTACGTGCGCAGGCTGGTGACCGCAGAACTCGGCGAACAGGACGTGATCCGGCAGATGATCCTGCAGATCGCGGGACAGGCGGCGGCCCTGATCCCGGACGATCAGCCCGTGGAGATCCTCCTGGGCAGGGACTGGTTCGCCCCGGAGGGGGATGCCGGGGAGCCGTCGGAACAGGACAAAAAGCAGCTCGGCCAGCTCATGCTGGGGATCTCCCGGGACATGCTCCGGGAGGGGGTGGAACTGAACCCGTCCGGAGAGAAGGAATCCGGCATCCGGATCCGGCTGAAGGGAAAGGACCTGGAGATCGATCTGCGGGACCGCGTGCTTTCTGAGCTGCTGCTCAAGTGCCTGACCCCGCGGTACCGGGCCATTGCGGAAGGAAAGGAATGACACCGCCCAAGTGCGGGAGAGAACCGTTCATGAAACACCGGAACAGCTATTACACCCTGGTGGCCAGCCTGCCCCCCCTGCCCCGTTTCGACGGGGCCCGGCGCCTGCCCATCAACCGCGTACGTCTCCTGGACCGGCTGAGCATGCTGGAACCGGCCGATGCCGAGGTGGTGAAACACGCGGCCGCCTTCTTCGCCTGGGACCGTCCGGGGACCGTCCCCACGGATGGGGAGATGATCAAACACCACCAGGCGCTGGTCCGCCTGGGGGGGAAAAGCTCTTTCCGGGAGGTTCTGGAGTTTCCCTTTGATCTCAAGACCCTCCTGGCGGGCCTGCGCAGACGCCGCATGGGCCGCCCGGCACCGGTTCCCGGGGAATCCTGGGGAGTGGGCCGCTGGGTGGGACATATCGAGCGGAACTGGGACGAGCCGGATTTCAAGCTGGCTCCCCAGTACCCCTGGCTGCCCGAGATGCGGAACCTCCTCGAGAAGGGGGAAGCCCTTGCCCTGCAAAAGCAGATGTTCGGTCTGGTGTGGGACCACCTGGACCGCTTGACCCAGGGGATGGAGTTCCGCTTCGACAACGTGCTCGCCTACCTCTTCAAATGGGACATACTCGAACGCTGGCTGTCGCAGAAACCCGACGAGGCCAGGGCTTGCTTCGAGGAACGGATAACGGAGGCACTGCATGAACCGTAACGGCCTTTCGCCGGAACAAGAACCGGAGAAAAAACAATCTGCGCCGGAGCCCCCTGAGGGGTCGGTGCGGGTCTCCGCCGTCCAGGAGAGCCTGGTGACCGTGTCGCTGGGGGACCGTCCCGTCAAGAAGAACGAGGTGGGATACGTCTGTGTGGGCCGGGAACGCCTGAAGGCCGAGGTGCTCCGGGTACGCGAGCGCTCCGCGGACATGCAGGTGTTCGAGGACACGGAGGGCGTCCGCGTGGGGGATCCGGTGGAGATGTCCGACGAGATGCTCTCCGTGGAACTGGGGCCCGGGCTCCTGGGCCAGGTCCTGGACGGCCTGTCCAACCCGTTGTCCGCTCTCTCCCGGGAACACGGCTTCTTTCTGCCGCGGGGCGTTCAGCTCCCCTGCCTGGACCCGGAAAAAAAGTGGACGTTCTCTCCCTGTATTTCCGTGGGGGATGAACTGGAGGCCGGCCGGGCCCTGGGCACCGTCCGGGAAGGGGTCCTGGACCACAAGATCATGGTGCCGTTCAACCAGTCCGGCCCGGTCCGGGTCACCTGGATCCGAGAAGGCACCTTCCCGGTGGACACCCCGGTGGCCCGTATCGCCGACGCGGACGGGACCGAACAGGAACTCACCATGGTCCGGAAGTGGCCGGTCCGCCGCCCGATCCCGGAGGCCATGGTCCGCCGGCGCATCGTGGAACGTCTCTACCCCTGCGAGCCGCTGACCACCACCCAGCGCATCATCGACACCTTCTACCCCGTGGCCCGGGGGGGGACCGCCTGCATCCCGGGGCCGTTCGGGGCCGGCAAGACGGTCCTGCAGAGCCTGATCGCCCGGCACGCACCGGTGGACGTGGTGATCATCATCGCCTGCGGCGAGCGGGCCGGCGAAGTGGTGGAGACGATCACAGAGTATCCCCAGACCCAGGACCCCCGGACCGGGGGATCCCTCATGGACCGGACGGTGATCATCTGCAACACCTCCTCCATGCCGGTGGCCGCCCGGGAGTCCTCCCTGTACACCGGGATCACCATCGGCGAGTACTACCGCCAGATGGGCTATGACGTTCTGGTGATCGCGGACTCCACCAGCCGGTGGGCGCAGGCCCTGCGGGAGACCTCGGGAAGGATGGAGGAGATCCCCGGCGAGGAGGCCTTTCCCGCCTACCTGGAGTCGTACATCAAGAACATCTACGAGCGGGCGGGCGTCATCCAGCTCCCGGGCAATTCCACCGGCAGCCTCACCATGATCGGAACCGTTTCCCCGGCGGGCGGAAACTTCGACGAGCCGGTCACGCAGGCCACCCTGGGAACCGTCAAGACGTTTCTGGGCCTGTCGGCGGACCGGGCGTACAAGCGCTACTACCCGGCCATCGATCCCCTGATCTCCTGGTCCCGGTACTTCCAGCAGCTCGAGGACTGGTACAGGGAGAACGTGAGCCCCACCTGGATCGAGGAAGTGGAAACCATGCGGGAACTGCTGGAGCAGGGTGACGGCATCAACCAGATGATGCAGGTGACCGGGGAGGAGGGGGTCACCCTGGAGGACTACGTTACCTGGCAGAAAGCCTCCCTCCTGGACATGGTTTACCTCCAGCAGGACGCCTTCGACGAGGTGGACGTGTCGATGCCGCGGGAGCGGCAGCAGGAGAGCTTCGCCTTTCTCAAGGGGTTGATCAACCGGAAATACCGTTTCCAGGACAAGGACCAGGCCCGGGACTTCTTCACCCGCATCACCGGTTTGTACAAAAACCTGAACTACTCGCGTCCGGATTCACCCGACTACGCCCGCTACGTAAAAGAGATCACCGAACTGGCCGATCAGCACGCCTGATGCCGGGGGCTCTTTCTTCCGGGCGTGCAGCCGGATCCCCTGCCGTGAAGACTCGGGATGGTCGGTGGATTCGTGAACACGCAACGGCCTTCCGGTGAACCCCTTGCGGCCGTCTCAGGCGGATGCACGCAGCCGTGACTGCATCTTTCTCTTCTGGAGGCGCAGCCACCCCAGCGGCGGGGCCGCGAAGAGGAGGAAGCAGGCCAGGGAGCCCGCCGGCGACCCGTGGCGGGTCTGGACCAGCGTCCCGCAGGTTTTCACCGTGGCGTGCCAGGCGATGTACGCGCCGTTGTCGTCGGCGTTGGCGATCTGCGGGTACCAGTCGTCGTGGGTGTTGTTCGTGATCTGCGCGGTGGTCGCTCCGTTGAAGTAGAAGATTTCCCAGTCCGTGCCGTTCTTGCCCATCCAGGCAAGATGGCCGTTGTCGTTGATCTCCGGATACCAGTCGTCATAGCTGTTGTTCGTGATCTGGTGGACGGCGCCGCCCCTGTACAGAAAGATCTCCGCGTCGGTCCCGTCGTTGCCCATCCAGGTCACGTCCCCGCCGGCGTTGATCTTGGGCGCATAATTATCCAGGGTGGTGGTGATCGGCGTCACGCTTGAACCGTCGTACTGGTAAATGTGCTGGCCCGAAACGTCAAGGTGCTCCCAGACCACGTTCCCGCCGTCGCTGATCTGGGGAACGGTGTCGGAGAGCATGTTGTTCGTTATCCGCGTCGTGGTCGAACCGTTATACCGGAAGATCTCCTGCGGAACCAAGGGACTGGCCCCCATCCACCCCTGCCACACGATGTGCCCGTGCACGTTGACCTGGGGGTTGCTGTCGTCGTAGGCGTACCCGTTGTTCGTGAGCTGGTGTACGGTCCCGTCGTAGGAATAGACCTCCTGGTCCGTGCCGTCCGAGGCGTACCAGACCAGAAGTCCGTTGTCGTTCAACTGATGTGCTTCGTCGTCCATGTCGTTGTTGGTCACGACGGTGGTTGTCACCCCGTTGTAGATCACGATTTCCAGGTCCGTGCCGTCATCCCGCTGCCAGCTCACGAAGTCGTTGATGTTGAGGCGCGCGATCTCGTCATCCAGGGTGTTGTTCGTGATCTGTGTGACGGGGAAGCCTCCCTGGTATAAAAAGATCTCCCAGTCGTTCCCGTCGTCCGCATCCCATGCCACGTGGCCCATGTCGTTCAGGTCCGGAAACATGCTGTCCTGGGTCGCGTTGGAGAGTTGGAGCGTGTTGCCCGAGTGGGAGTCGTAAAGATAGACCTGATTGATGGATGCGGCGTTCGCCGGCGGGCAGAGAGAGATCCCCAGGAGCAGGAACAGAAAGGTCAGCGACGTGATCATCCTCTTCATCTTCTTTCTCCTTTTGCATCGATGAAATGACTCGGATGTGGGGTACGCGAGAGGTTGCCCGGGCTCGTATCGGCATGGTTCGAACCCCCTTGCAGGGATTTCCGAACCGGGCGCCCCCTCACATACACTTCCTGCATATCTTTTTCGCAAACGCGAAAGAAGCGGAGAGGAATGATAGAAAATACTAGAACAGGATAGCAGCCATCGTGTTTGTTTGTCAATAAAAACACGCCTGAAGAAGTAACACGGGTTGTTTCCGAGATGAGCACAAAACGGTGTATGCCAAAAACTTCAGGACCCCTTCCGGGCGGAAACGGCCAGGACCATCCCCCGGCTGAACCAGGATTTCACGCCCACCTCGGTCACGGAGATCTCCTCCATGCCCAGGGGTTCCAGCAGGCGGACAACCTCCCGGCGGGTCCGGGCGTGCAGCCAGATCCCCTGCCGCATGGCGTTCCCGATCTGAACGAAGAAGCGGAACACCGTGCGATGGGCCGTGGTGAAATAGAGCCGGCCGCCCGGTTTCAGGCGCTCCACCGCGGTTTCCATCACGGACTGGAGGTCCGGAAAATACTCGAAGGCGGAGAAGGAACAGATCACATCGAACAGACCGAGCCCCCGAACGCGTCGGACGTCCCCGGTGACGGTCCGGATGTTGTTCAACCCGTCCCGGGAGGCACGCTCCCGGAGGATCTCCAGGGAACCGTGGGAAATGTCCACCGCCACCACCTCCCGGGCCTCCCGGGCCATGGGCAGGGTGAAGCGGCCCATGCCGGCACCGATCTCCAGGACCCGGTCCCCGGGCCGGATCGCCCCCTCCAGGGAGACAAACCACTGTTTTTCGGCCCGGGCCGCGGGGAGCGAACTCTCCCCGGGCGAGCACGAAGCGATCACGTCGTAGAAGATCCGCACCGGGTCCGGGCGGGTCCCCTGAAGGTGTTCCATCACGGGACGCCGGATCACCTGTGAAAGCGGCCGGATCGCCAGGCCCCGTTCCCCGATCCCGTC
>CAYTRL010000156.1:0-12425 GCA_964439795.1 uncultured Thermodesulfobacteriota bacterium | reverse complement strand
AAGCATGTCAGGGAAGATCCGGAAGGCCGGAATTGCCGGTTCCGCACGGTTGCTTGTTCTGCTCGTCCTTGTCGCTGCAGGCACGTATGCCATGATCAAGATGGCAAAGCCTTATTACGCGTACAAGGACCTGGAGGGGACCATGGAATACTGGGCCAGGATCTCTCTGCTTCGCGGGGATGGCAACTATTCGGAACTGAGGGAAAAGATGGAATGGACGATCGATCAGCATAAGATCCCTCTCTCCGTCGACGAGGTGGCCATCAGATATGATCCGGATAAGGAGATGCTGACCGTTTCCGTGGAATATGATGTGACGGTGGAGTTTCCCGGGTACGAATATCGTCACCGGTTCGCGCCGCACGTGGAAGTGGTGGCGGAAGAATAAGAAATGGAAAGTCCCCTGCTGCAAACTTAATCTCGAGCAGGATCCTGGCGTCTCGTCCTCCAGCGGGCAACCCGTGCGGAGGCCCCCAGGGATCGGATCGCCAGGTCCAGGTCCAGGTAGGCAGGCAGCCCGCAGGCCTGCAGCCGTCGGGCCAGTTCCTCCATGGCGCTGGTGCTGGTTCCGTAGATCCAGATGTTCACTGTCTTGGAGGTGTCCCGGGCCAGGCGGTCCAGCATCTCCACGATCATGGGATACATGGGTACGATCTGCTTGCCGCCGTAGAAGCTGATCGTCAGGCAATCCACGTTCTCGTCGTCGAGCACCAGCGGTACCGTCTCCTCCACGGCGGAAAAGGGGTTGTCCGAACTCTGGCTTCTCGAGTCGGACATGACAGGACCGATGTCCACCGGGTTGCCGCCCAGGCGGGGTGAGATACGGGTCAGTCTGCGCACGGTGTCCGGTGAGAACGCGGCCAGCCGAAGCCCGGCGTCTTCCGCCGCGTCCGCCGCGATCACGCCCTGTCCCCCGGTTAACGTGATCACGGCAAACCGGTTGCCGGCGGGCAACGGCTGAAACACGAGGGTTTTCGGGATTTCCCAGAGTTCCTCCCAGGTCCTGACACGCAGGGCCCCGGCCTGACGCAATGCGGCCTCCACGACCCGGTCGTTTCCCATCATGGATCCGGTGTGCGAGAGGGCGGCCCGGGCACCTCCTTCGCTTCGGCCGGTTTTCAACACCACCAGGGGCTTCCGGGCCGTCAGAGCCCGGACCGCGGAAAGAAAACGCGGAGCGCTACGGATGTCTTCCAGGTGGAGGGCCACCACACGCGTTTCCTCGTCCCCGGCCAGGTATTCCAGGAGATCCGCCTCGTCCACATCGCATTTGTTTCCCACGTCACACATCTTGCTGATGGGATAGGCCCAGTCCGCCACAGGGTTCTGGTGGGGGCCGATGGACCCGGTCTGGCTGCAGAACGCCACACCTCCGGCCACGAGCCTCTCCTGGTCCGTATACGGGGGGATCGTTGCCAGGCCGTTGGCTGCATTGACCGTACCGAAGGTGTTGGGGCCCATGATCCGGATCCCGGTACGGCCGGCAATCTCCGTGAGTTCCCGCTGAAGGTCCTCGCCTTGGGGGCCGGATTCCGCAAACCCTTCGGACATCACGATAACCGCCCGGACCCGTTTTTCCGCGCATGCCGCCACGATGCCCGGCACGGTTCCGGGGGGGGTGATGACCGCCGCCAGGTCCACCGGCCCGGGCAGTTCTTCGATGCTGGAATAAACGGGGCACCCGAGGACGTCGCCGTACTGATCCGGGTTCGGGTTGACGGCATAGATCTTTCCGGAGTAGCCGAAATGCCGCATGTTCCGGATCACCCAGAATGCCGTTCCCGGCACTTCGCGCAGGGAGCCTGCCACCACAACCGATGCGGGGTCGAAAAACGCGCTCAGGTCCGTCTCTTCTCGAAGTTTCAAGGCAGAAACCTCCCGGTTCGGTTGAAAGCTTGGACGACAGGGTAACTCTTTGGCGGTCATCCGACGAGAGGCGGGCGGGGGCGGGACGGTGAGGGAAGGTATGGGTGAACGGCCGGACCCGGATACGGATCCAGGGGAGGGCTGCGGGGCAAAGAGAACCGGAGCCTACACCATCAGAACCAACACGCACAGGAACATGACCCAGAGCAGAAAGCTCAGGGCCACCGTTCCCAGCAGCGGCCAATTGACGCGCAAATCTTTCATTGCGCTCTCCCAGGACTCGAGGTTCGAAATATGGGGAAAACCTGGCATCCCAGTATGACGAAAAATGGTTACATATGTAAAAACATAGTAATGAAAAATGACAATACTATTTTCTTAGAAAAATTATATTTTGTCAAGTGCATCAAGATTATTTCCTTCTCCTCCGGGGACCCGCACCGAAATCAGGAACTATCCCCTCAAGGATCCGGCGATTTTATCCGAATAGAAAAGGAAATTTTTGTGAATGTACAGAGGAGGTTCCGTAAAATGAACGACCTGGAAGCATCCGTATCCCGTCATGCGAAGTATTCCCTGGGGAAGAAGTGGGACGACCTGTCCGATCAAGACCGCTTCATGGCCGCGGCCCTGGCCGTGCGGGACCGGATGGTGGACCGGATGCTGGAGACGGAGGCCCGCTACGAACAGGCGGATGCCAAGCGGGTGTACTATCTCTCCCTGGAGTTTCTCATGGGTCGGTCCCTGGGAAACAATCTGTACAACCTGGGGATCTACGATCTGTGCAAGGACGCTATGGAGAAGGCCGGCATGGACCTGGAAGAGGTGCGGGAGGGCGAGTGTGACGCCGCCCTGGGGAACGGCGGGCTCGGAAGGCTGGCCGCCTGCTTCCTGGACTCCCTGGCGAGCCTGAACCTCCCGGGGTACGGCTACGGGATCAACTACGAGTACGGACTGTTCAAGCAGGAGATCTACAACGGTTACCAGCAGGAGAAGCCCGACAACTGGCTGGCCTCACCCACCCCCTGGGAGATCCAGCGCACCGATGAGGCGTGCCTGATCCCGATCTATGGCCGCATTGATCACGCACAGGACAGGCAGGGACGCTACAACCCCATGTGGATGGACTGGAAGCTGGTGGTGGGCGTTCCGCACGACATGCCGATTGTGGGGTACGGCGGCCGGTCGGTAAACACCCTGAGGCTTTACGCAGCCAGGTCCTCGCACGATTTCGACATGCGGATCTTCAACAGCGGTGACTACATCAAGGCCGTGGAACAGAAGATGGCGTCCGAGACCATCTCCAAGGTTCTGTACCCGTCGGACTCGGTGGAATCCGGGAAGGAGCTGCGCCTGATCCAGGAATATTTCCTGGTGGCGTGCGCCATGCGGGACATCGTCCGCCGGTACCAGAAGACCTGCGATGATTTTGATGCGTTTTCCTCCCGGGTCGCCGTCCAGCTCAACGACACCCATCCCGCGCTGTCGGTGGCGGAGTTGATGCGTATCCTGGTGGATGAAGACGACATGCCCTGGGACAAGGCGTGGGAGATCACCCATGCGACCCTGGGCTACACCAACCACACCTTGTTGCCGGAGGCCCTGGAGAAGTGGCCGGTCTCCCTGTTCGAGCATGTGCTTCCGCGACACCTGCAGATCATCTACGAGATCAACCATCGTTTTCTGGATCACGTGGCAGCGGTGTGGCCCGATGACCCGGGCCGTCAGCAGCGGATGTCCATCGTGGAGGAGGGGGAGCCTCGGCAGATCAGGATGGCGAATCTGGCTATCGTGGGCAGTCATTCGGTGAACGGGGTGGCCGCCCTGCATTCCGAACTGGTCAAGTCGGACCTGGTACCGGATTTTCATGAACTCTGGCCGGAAAAGTTCAACAACAAGACCAACGGTGTCACCCAGCGGCGCTGGCTGCTCAACGCCAACCCCCTCCTGGCCGGTCTGCTGACCCGGACGCTGGATGATGGCTGGATCACGGACCTGGACCGGCTCCGGGGGCTGGAGCCCCATGCCGAAGACCCCGCCTTCCAGGAAGAGTTCCTGGGGATCAAGAGGTCCAACAAGGAGAGGCTGGCAGGGGTGATCCGGGATACCACACAGGTTGTGGTGGACCCGGATTCGTTGTTCGACATCCAGGTCAAGCGGATCCATGAGTACAAGCGGCAGTTGCTCAACGTGCTCCATATTATCCACGAGTACCTCGGCATGATCGAGGACGGCAGGGACCCCACCGTGCCTCGCACGTATATCTTCGCAGGGAAGGCCGCTCCCGGCTACTGGGCCGCCAAGCAGATCATCAAGCTGATCAACAGCGTGGGAAACGTCATCAACAGCGACCCGAAAGTCCGGGACATGATCAAGGTGGTCTTCATCCCTGATTACCGGGTGTCCCTGGCGGAAAAGATCATCCCCGCCTGCGACTTGAGCGAACAGATCTCCACGGCCGGCATGGAGGCCTCGGGTACCGGAAACATGAAGTTCGCCATGAACGGCGCCCTGACGATCGGCACCCTGGACGGAGCGAATATCGAGATCATGGAAGAAGTGGGTGAAGAGAACATCTACATCTTCGGCCTGAAGGCGGTGGAGATTCAGCAGATGCGGGAGCGGGGCGACTACGATCCCCATGCGTGCTGTAACCGGGACCCTTCCCTGAAGCGGGTACTGGAGGCATTTACGGCCAACACCTTCAGTTCCCGGGACCCGGGCCTGTTCGACTGGATCCATCACGCCCTGTTGAACCCTCAGGATTCTTACTACACCTTGGCGGATCTTGGGGCCTATGTGGAGGCCCATGAAACCGCGGCCCGGGAGTTTAACAACCGACCCGTGTGGGCGCGCAAAGCCGTGTTGAACGTTGCACGGATCGGGAAGTTCTCCAGCGACAGGACAATCCGGGAATACGCCCGGGACATCTGGAATCTCGAGGCCGTGTGAACCCTACCGGGCCCGGTCTCGATCCGAAAACGGTTTCCGCCCCGGCGGGCTTTCGAAAAAGGGTTCTGTTTATTACCGTCATTCCGGGTGTGGATCGCGGAGGAACCGAAAGCGATGAGGGTGCTTTCTCGAACCTATCTTTTTCTGATCGATCCCTGGGTCCGGGTGATCATGTCCGGAGCCGTAGGGGTGCTGGCCTATCTCCTCTCGCCCGAACAGCTCCACTTTGAAATCCGTTTCCTGATCGGCTGGGATGTGGGGGTTCTGCTTTTGCTCCTGATTCTTCAGTTGATGATGATCAAGACTTCACCGGAGGAAACCTGGAAGCGCAGCCAGCAGCAGGAACCGAGCAATACGGTCGTCCTTGCCTTTTCCGTGGTTGCGTGCGGCGCGTCCCTGGTGGCGGTTGCCCTGATGATCAACGACGGACAGCACTGGAAGTCGTTTTTAGCCAATATGCACCTGGCCCTGTGTATGGTGGCCATCTTCTGTGCCTGGTTGATCCTGCACACCTATTTCGCGCTGCACTACGCCCGCATGTATTACGATGAACCCGACGGGAAGGACGGTGGGGAGTTCTTGAAGGGTCTGGAATTCCCGGGCGGTGAGATCGTGGACTACTGGGATTTCATGTACTACTCGTTCACCATCGGCATGTGCTACCAGACCTCGGACGTCTCGGTGACCAGCGCTTCCGTGCGCCGGGTCACCCTGATCCACTCGATCCTGTCATTCGGCTTCGTGGCCACGATTATCGGTCTGGTTGTTAACGTCATCTCCAACCTGGTATGAACTCCTGTCCCGGATCCAGGACCCGGGACCCTCGTACGTCAGTAGATCCTCACCACCTTGCCGGAGGAGGGGTTTCTGACCTCCTCCACGGCGACTCGGGTCGCCTCGAGCTCGGCCCTGCACTCGGCGAACAGGTCCCGGGTGGATTGAACGGTTCCGCTCCAGCAGTCGGTGAAAAACGAGGAGATCGTCCGGCCGGAATGGTCGGAGGTTTTGTTCCTCGACCCGGAAGAACGGCAAAGCCCACAGGCCTTTTGCGCCAGGAGTATGGCGCTCCCGCCAGCGATGCCGAAAAAGAGGCCTTCAAACATGTTGTGTTCCCCGTTCTTTCTTGGACGGTTTTCGATCGACTGGCATAACATCATTTGTAAATCTAATCGTCCTTTGACCAGAAATTATCAAATCTTTTTTTTAAACACCAGTGTTTTTTCAAAAAGCGTCAGATCTTTTCTTCCGGCCCTTTGACGGAACCACACCGGGACAACAAACGATGCCGCTGTTTCATCTTTTCAGGACACATTCCTGAACGTCACGTCGAACACTACGTTTTCAGACAGTGTATACCCTAATGTATTTTAAGCGTTTTCCGATCGAAAGCGGATGTCTGTCCGTGACCGATTTAGACAAAAAAATAATTAAAAAGGGGTTGACCATTTTGTAAGTTTTTATTATACATGAGGCTCGCGTGCCGGCGGCCGGAACGTTCCAAAGGTCATCCGGAATGCTGTTAACTTATTGAATTTAAAGTTCTATTTCCTGTGATATTTCTCAAGTTCCTGTTCGTGAAGATCCCACGTGACTGTTCCTTGCTCCATCCAGGAGACCGTTTATGAGAACCGCTGCGGACGCCACCGCGCCGAAAATGCGAAAAAAAGAAACAAGCAAGAAACGGGGAAGTACCGGAAAGCCGGTTCGCAGGAAAAAAGCCGGGGGCGACCCATCGCCCGCAGGGGACGAATTATCGTTTTCCGGCAGTGAGGAACCCTCCGGCGCGGACGTACGAATCGAGATCGTAAACCGCGAGGGAACCCGTCGGGGAAGGGGAACCGGGGCGGGGGGCCGGCTCCGTTATGATGTGAAGCACGCGTTTCGAGGTCGGATCCGAATCGCCAGCCGTTTTTTATCCTCCCACAAGGACCTGCTCCATCGCATGAAGGGATACCTCCTGCACCGGGAGGGTGTCACGCATGTGGATACCAACCCGCGCTGTGGAAGTATCACGATCCGATATGACTGTACGATCACCGGACAGGACCGCCTGCTGGCAAGGATCCAGACGCTGTCCGTGGCGGAACTGGAAAGGTGGGAACCGCCTGCTGAACCCGGGGAGAAGGGCAGCGACGGCTCGCTCCAGGACGCCGGCTCGAACATCATCCAGCGGGAAGCGGTCGTTCGAAAGGTCTCCTATCTGGAGAGGAACCGGGAACTGCATTCTTCGAAACTCGCCTGCAGGGTTCAGCACGCTATCCGCGGGCGGCTTCGCGTTGTGGTCCCCGTGCTGGCCTCTCACGATGAACTGTCCGAGAGCCTGCAGCAGCGGCTCTCCTCCGAGCAGGGGGTGACGGGCATACAGGCGAATTTCCGCTGCGGAAGTTTCACCATCAAGCACGACATGGAGGTCCTCCTGCAGGAAGATCTCCTGCAGACCCTGGAAAACATCACCATCCGGGAACTGATCGAGATCAAGAGCGATCTGCCCGTCCGCGTGCTGGAAGAACATGAGATTTCCAAGGCATACCTGAAGATGGCTACGGTGGGGGTAGGCCTGAGTTTTGTCCTGGGAGGCATGCCTGTGGTGGCGCTCCCCGTGGTGTATCCGCTGCTCTTTTACATGTGCATTCCCATCTACAAACGGGCCTGGCGCTGCATGCGCTACGAGCGCCGACTGAACGTGGATTTCCTCGACGCCATGGCCCTTACGGTGGGGATGCTCACCGGCGACGTGATCAACGCCTCGTTGATGAGCTGGCTGATCCACCTGGGGGACCATATCCGGGATCTGACCGCGGCCAGTTCGCAGCGCACGATCCGGAAGCTGCTCGACTTCCAGGAAAACTACGCGTGGATCGTCCGGGACGGCGTGGAGGTCAAGGTCAAGGTCCGTGACATCGATGTGGACGATGTGGTGGCCCTGAACGTGGGGAACCTGATTCCCGTGGACGGGGAGATCGTGGAAGGGGACATCATCGTGGATCAGCAGGTGCTCACCGGGGAGTCCCTGCCGGTGCACAAGGAGATCGGCGATCTGGTGCGGGCCGCCACGGTGATCAAGGACGGCAAGGCCTATGTGCGTGTCACCCGGACCGGAGACAAGACCAAGGTGGCCCAGGTGGTCCGCATGGTGGAGGAGGCGCCGCTGTACGAGACCCGGATCCAGAACCACGCGGAAAAGTTCGCCGACCGGCTTGTCGCCCCGTCCCTGCTCACAACCGGACTGCTCTTTTCCGCCACACTGAGCCTGCCCCAACTGGCCGCGCTGCTCACCGTGGACTTCGGGACCGGCATGCGTGTTTCCGCGCCCACGGCGGTGCTCTCATCCATGATCGCTTCCGCGTCCCAGGGGATCCTCATCAAGGGAGGGAGCTACCTGGAGAAGCTTTGCAGCGTGGACACCATCGTCTTTGACAAGACCGGGACCCTCACCACCGGCGTGATCAAGGTGGAGGACCTGCTCCCCTTCAACGGCTGTGACGAGCAAGAGCTTCTCTCTTTTGCGGCAACGGCGGAGCTGCAGATGACCCACCCCATCGCGGAGGCCGTGGTCCGGGAAGCCGAGGAGAGGGGGGTGCCCCTGAAATCCCGGGGCGACGCGAAATACTTCGTGGGAAGGGGAGTGCGCGCCGAGATCGAAGGGAAGCAGATCCTGGTGGGAAGCCTGCGGCTGCAGCGGGAGAAATCGGTTCCCCTGGAAGACTCCGTGGAAGAACACACGGACCGGTTCGTTGCTCAGGGAAAGGCGTGTCTTTATGTTTCCATCGACGGCCGCCTGGCCGGTATCATCTCCTTCCGGGACCAGATCCGGACCGAGGCCCGGGAAATGATCGACGCGCTGCATAAGGTGGGGGTCAAGCAGGTTATCATGCTCACAGGGGATGTGAAGAAGGTGGCCATCCCCGTGGCCGATTCCCTGGGGATCGACCGGTGCATCGCCGAGGTCTTGCCCGAACAGAAGGCTGAGGTTATCATCGACCTGAAGAAAGAAGGACGGCTGGTGGCGTTCGTGGGCGACGGGATCAACGATTCCGTCGCTCTCTCCTATGCCGATATCGGAATTTCCGTTCACGGCGGCGCCGATATCACCAAGGAGACGGCCGGGGTGATCCTCCTGGACGACAACCTCCTGAAGATCCCCAAGGCTTTTCAGATCAGCAAGGAGACGATCCGGTTGATCAAGGAGAATTACCAGATCGTGGCGATCTTCAACCTCGTTGCCTACGGGTTCGCCGCTCTGGGCCTGCTCTCGCCGGTGATCACCACCCTGATCAGCAACGGGTCGGCGGTGGTGGCATGCGTGAACGGAATGAAACCCACCATCCGGCTTAAACTGGGGCAGCACAACCTGGGTTCGCCCCTTTCTTCTCTCAAGCAACTGCGGGCATGACACCGGGCTCGGGGACAGGGACATGCTGGAAACCTTTCTGGCCATGGTCGGCGGCGGAGCCGTTGCCTGCATGGTCCGTAAAGCGAAGAAGATCCGGAACACGGATGGGCCGGCATTGCACCGCGAAACCGGGGTTTCCGGGGGGGCGGCATCCGCCCTGGGCGGGGTGATGGAGTACTTTCGGGAGGTGGCCGCGGAGAGCCGGGCCGAGGTGGACGCCTGCCGGGCCGCCATGGAGGAGGTCCGGGTGCATTCCCGTAAACGCTGAAGTGCACCGTTCCTGCCCCGGGGAGGGGCTCGTTCCGCAATCAAACTATTTTTCATGACATGTCAGACAAAGAGGAGGCCAACGATATGGAAGAACTGCTGTTGGGTATTTTCGGAGGTGCCGTGGTGATCCTCGCGGACAAGTCCAAGATGTTTCGGAATTCCACCAAAAGGGTGATCAAGGCTGGACTGGCCGTGTCCTCGGCCGTGACAGCGGGTGGTTCCGAGGCGATGGAGAAGCTGAAGGATCTGGCTGCGGAGAGCAAAGAGGAGTATGAAGCTGCCCGGGCGGCCCGGGCGGAGACGGCTCCGAAACAGGCAAAGGCCTGAACCCAAACCAGGACGGATGCGTATCCGTGGTCAGGCTCGCCGGACTCCCGTTCTTCTCCGGCCGGGCCGTTGGATCGAGGAAGTTTGATCGGTCTTCACGTACCCTGAACCCATCAGAGAGGCAGAATGGAAATGGAACTCATTTTATCGGCCATTATCGGTGGTCTTATCGTGCTGCTGGGGATCAAGTTCGTTCCCCGAAAGATGCTCCTCAAGAACCTGTTCAAGGTTTATTACGTGGTCAAAGACCAGTTCCTGTCGTCGGGCGGCGAGATGATGGAAAAAGCCAAGGACCTGGCCGCGGAGAGCAAGGCCGAATACGACAAGGAAAAAAAAGAGGAAAAGACGGGTAGTACCGATTAGCCCCGCGCGCCCTGAGGAGCCCATCCTGAGAGGAAAGAGGATCGTACGATGAACATCAAGCTGGAAGTTGTGCACACTATCCGGGGGAGGGCGAGAATCCGGGTCCGGTCGAAGTACGATCCCGCAGCCCTTTTCGTGGTGATCCAGGCAACCCTCCAGGAGCTGGAAGAGATCCGGAAGGTGGAACTCAACCCCTACGCTCGATCCGTCACCCTCCATTACACGAAGAGCGAGGCTTTGGACCTTCTCCTGGAGAAGTGGAAGAACCTCCTGTTCGAGGTCATGAACGCCCCCACGTTCCATGATCAACTGGAACAGATCGAAGAGTCGCTGAAGTATTCGAACGGAAACCGCCTGCAGGTCCGGGTGCGGGACCGGATCCTGACCATCACCCATACGATGGACAATGCAGTGAAACGGATCACCGGAAACACCATTGATCTGAAGACGGCCCTGCCCGTGGGAGCGTTCACCGCCGGACTGGCCACCCTTGCCCTGGCCCCCGCACTGCCCACCCCCACGTGGCTCGTTCTGCTGATTTTCAGCTTTTCCTCCTTCAACATCCCCAAAGCCGAAGAAAACCAGGCACAGTCCCTGGGGCCTGTTGTCCCCCGGGATCTTCCCCGGCTCGGGGACGGAAAGGTCCTCGAGCAGCAACGATAATTCAGCGATCAGCTCTCGGCGATCGGCTCTCGGCTCCCCGACACCATTCCAAAAGATCCGTTGGCAGAAGCGGGTCAGCTGTGAGGCGCCTGCACGATTTCCAGCACGGACCGGCGCGGTTTCCGTACCGGGGATCCCATGCGGGGGCAGGCAAATCAATACCCCCCTTCAGGCGTTCTCCAGGGTCTTCATGGACAGCAGGTAGAGGGTTGTGGCGGTGGACATAAGGAGGAGCATCCCCACGATGTACGAATTTCCCGAGAACATGGCAAGGGAAACACCGGTGCTCAGCCACAGGAAGGCGATGGTGTAGATTTTTGCGCGAACCGGGATCCCCTTGCCCTCGTAGTATTCCCGCACGTACTTTCCCAGCACCGGGTGATGGACCAGCCAGTTGTACAGTCGCGTGGAGCCCCGGAGGTAGCAGGCGGCGGCCAGGATCAGCAGGGGCGTGCCCGGCAGGACGGGCAGGGCGATTCCCAGAGCCCCCAGGAACACGAAGACATTCCCCGCAAGGATATAAGCTCTCCTGTTTCCAGGGAGCGGATCCGCAAGGACCAGGGCGCCGGGCTCGTTTCTCCACCGGAGGTAGCTTTCCAGCGGGGTTTCATCCACGGTTCGAAGCAGGGCGTCCGGACGGGTTGTCTCCGGGTCGTACTGAACCACGACACTGCCGCTCCACAGGTTGGACCGGACGCTTGTCACACCCTCTTCCTCGGATAGCCGCTGCTCCATGCCCCTGGCGAGATCCTCATGGGAAACGATCATGGGAACCGACAGGCGGATGCGGCCATGCGTAAGATGAGCAAGCTTGTAGTGAGGCGGTTCCGAAAGGAGATGATCGTCCTGTTCGATCTCTTCCGGTCGTTTTCTGCCCAGCTCCTGAAGGGCTTCGTTGTGCACGTCCTGGATCCATTCGTTCAGTCGCATGGGAACCTCTCCTGGTGTCATGGATGTCATGAGGGCTGTTTCCGGTTCTTGAGACGGACCGGATCCGAAAGCCCATGGGAACGGACCGGGTCAGACAAAGACCGCCGCAAAGGAGGCGATCTCGAGGAAATCGGTGAGGAGGTCCATACCGCGCACGGCCTTGTGCACGGACGATACGCTGTGTTGCATGGACTGCATCCCCTCCGACCTGCCTTTTTCGATCTCCCCGCCCATCTTGTGGACATTGTTGCTCCGGATCATCTGGGCGATCTTCTTGTTGTTGAGCATGATCTCCATGACCGGGTGCATCCCCTGTCCGTCTTTTTTCGGGAGCAGGTGCTGCCAGAGGGTGGCGCGAACGGTCCGGGACAGCTGGGTCCGTACAAACTCCTGCTGGTCCTCGGAGAAATAGGAAAGCAGGTTCCGGATGGTCCATCCCGCCCCCCCGAATACGTTGCAGCTGGCCAGCACCAGATGACTTTCCGCGGCGTCCAGGGCAAAGGTGATGGTTTCCGGATCCCCCATGTCCCCCAGAACGATCACGTTGGCGTTGGGGTCGCAGGCCAGCAGGTCGTCCACAAAGCCGTTCACCACCTGCGCCTGCTCGGTGCGCTGCCGCTCTGAGTGCAGAGCGGGCGGCTGATTGCGCCCAAAGAGCGCC
>CAYTRL010000155.1:0-12434 GCA_964439795.1 uncultured Thermodesulfobacteriota bacterium | reverse complement strand
CCTCATCCTCACCGAAGGGTACAAGCGTTCCCGGTTTCCCAAGGTGGAGGTGTCGCTCTTCAACTCGGAGCCGAAACTGCTGTGCACCCAGGAAGATCAGCTGGTCGCCGTGGTGTCCAACCGGTCGTTTCCGGTAGACGTGCCCGTCTTTCGGGAAGAGGAGATCGAAGGACTGGCGGACCTGCTGGAAAAACGTTTTCTCCGGAAAAAGGCGGAACGGACCGTCGAGGTGTTTCTCAGCGGAAAGCCGATGGCCCTGAACCCGTTCATTCAGGAAATTCTGTGGAAAGTACTACGGGCATTTCTGTCTTCGTTGAAGGGATGGACCCCCGACGGACCGGTGGCGATCCGGCTTGCCGGAGAGCCTCCTGGAGAGGTCTCTCTCCGGGAACACGGCAGCGATCATGAAACAGGCACAGGGAACGGGTCCGGCCAGGATTGACCGGGGCAGCGCGGCCGTTCTGGCCGGCGGGCAAAGCCGCCGGTTCGGGCGCAGCAAGGCCCATGCCCGCCTGGGGGGCAAACCACTCATCACCCACGTGCTGGAACCGCTTCAGCATCTGTTTGAGGATGTGACGGTTGTCACGCAGGATCCGGCAACCTATGCGTGTTTCGATGTGAACGTGGTGGCCGATATCCTGCCGGGAGCCGGTGCCTTGGGCGGGGTGCTGACTGCACTCGTTCACGCGAAATATGACCATTGTTTTGTGGTTGCCTGCGACATGCCGTTCTTGAACCCTGCCTTGATCCGAACGATCCTGGAAACGAACCGCGGACGTGATGTCGTCGTTCCCGTGCGGGACAGGGAGTTGCAGCCGTTGCACGCACGATACTCCCGGAGATGTATCCCGTTCATCCATCGGTCGATACAGCAGGCCAGGTTCCGGATCATCGATTTCTACCCGGAGGTTGTGATAGAACAGATCCCCGAGGAGATCTGGCGCGTGCAGGATCCGGGCGGCATGAGCATGTTCAACGTGAACCGGCCGGATGATTTGCACCGAGCGATGTCCTGGCTGGACCGGAAGGATCGCGAACCGGCCGAACGGCACCCGCAGGGTGAGGGCCCGGTCCCGTAAGAGCATCCAGGACAGGAGCGGGTGCCGGGGGGGGATGTACTCCCCCACCGGGGTCCCCCGGGGGGAGCAGCGGTTTGACGAAGAACAGATGTGGAGGGGAACCCGTTGAAGGAAGCAGAAGAGACGATGGTCATCGGGGTGATAGGCGGCAGCGGGCTTTACGAAATGGATCCGCTTCAGGATGTGGAGACCGTGAACGTAGAAACACCGTTCGGGAACCCGTCCGACGCCCTGTTGACCGGGGTCATGGATGGGACCCGGATGGTGTTTCTTCCCCGGCACGGCCGGGGGCATCGCCTCTCTCCCTCGGAGGTCAACTACCGCGCGAACATCTATGCCATGAAGAAGCTGGGGGTTTCGCGGATCATCTCGGTCAGTGCCGTGGGGAGCATGCGGGAGGAGATCCTGCCGGGCGACATCGTCGTTTGCGACCAGTTTTTCGACCGGACGCGTGGACGAAACGGAACTTTTTTCCGGGAGGGGTTGGTAGCGCACGTGCTGTTCGCTGATCCCGTATGCCCGGACTTGAGTCGTTGGTTGAGGGATGCGGGACAGGAAGCGGGGGCACGCGTCCATGGCAGGGGAACGTACCTGGTGATGGAGGGGCCGCAATTTTCCACCCGGGCCGAATCCCGGATCTACCGGCAATGGGGTGTCGATGTGATCGGGATGACCAATCTGCCGGAAGCCCGGCTCGCCCGGGAGGCGGAGATCTGTTATGCCACCCTGGCCCTGGCCACGGATTATGACTGCTGGCATGAAACCGAGGACGATGTTTCCGTTTCAGCGGTACTCGAGGTACTGCAGAGAAATGTAGCCATGGCCCGGAACATCGTCCGGGGTGCCGTGAGGAAGGTTACGGAGGAAAGACCCTGTCCCTGTGCCCATGCGCTGGACAACGCCATCGTCACAGACCCGGACACCGTTCCGGAGAGCATCAAACAGGACCTGGGCCTCCTGATCGGGAACCGTATCGAGCGGAAATCGTAAAACCGGAAACTGGAAAAAACAGGGGAAAACCATGAGCGTACTGGTTGTGGGTTCCACAGCGTTGGATACGATTCAAACGCCCCACGGAAAGATCCGGGATGGCCTGGGCGGGTCCGCCACCCATTTTTCGGCAGCGGCCACCTTTTTCACCCGTGTGAAGCTGGTCGCCGTGGTGGGGTTGGATTTTCCGGAAAAACACGTGAACTTTTTACGCTCACGGGAGGTGGATGTTTCGGGTCTCAGCCGGGTTCCGGGAAAGACGTTCCGCTGGTCCGGCGTCTATTCGGACGACATGAATGAGGCCACGACCCTGAAGACGGAGCTCAATGTCTTCCAGGATTTTCGACCGGTACTTTCTTCCGGACATCAGAAGGCCGGGTTTGTCTTCCTGGCCAATATCGATCCCGATCTGCAGCGAAACGTTGTGGAACAGATAAAGGATCCGTTCGTGGTGGCCCTGGACACCATGAACTACTGGATCGAATCCAAGCCCGCCCCCCTGAAAAAGACCCTGAAAAAGGTGGATATTCTGTTTATCAACGAGGGGGAGGCCAAGCTGCTGGCACGGGAGAACAACCTGTTCAAAGCCGCACGCATCCTGCTCCGTATGGGACCGTCCATCGTCGTACTGAAGCGTGCAGCCTATGGCGCGTTGTTGTTTCAAAAAGAGGAGCTGTTCTGGGCACCGGCCTTTCCTCTGCAAACCGTCAAGGATCCCACCGGCGCCGGGGATTCCTTTGCCGGGGGGTTCATGGGATACATCAGCAGGAGGCGGGATCTCTCGCCCGGCCGGCTCCGAAAGGCCGTCATATACGGGAGCATCATGGCGTCGTTCTGCGTGGAAGATTTCAGCGTAAACCGGATGAAGAAAGTCACCCCGACACAGATTCAGGAGCGGTTTCAACGGTTCCGGGATCTGACAAGATTCTAGGTCCACCCGCCCGGATGCGAGGGAAACGTGGAAACACTGGGAGAACACCTGAAACGAAGGCGGGAAGAGCAGGGCATCACGCTCGAGGATATCGAATCGGTCACCAAGATCAGCCTTGCTTATCTTCGGGACATCGAGGAAGACCGTTTTGACAGTCTGCCGGCGCCGATTTTCACGCTGGGGTTTCTCCGGCAGTATGCACAGTGCATCGGCCTGGACCCGGAAGACGTTGTGCTGCGCTACCGCCTGGAAGTCCGGAAGGAGGGAGCGCCTTCCCCGGAAGAGATGGCCGGAAAATCGTGGAGCATAAAGCGAAGGGCTTTCTGGATCCTTCTGGCAATGCTGGGAGGCCTTGTTTTTCTCTGGGTGTTCCTGTCTCCGGGCGACACGCGAAAGCAGGAGCGCGTACGGTCCATCCGGTTTCCGCGGACCACGGAGCGTGAGCTGAAAAAACAGCAACTCCGCCAGGAACTGAACATGGGATCGGGTTCCGCCGAGCAAGGAAACGGTCTGCCGGGAGGAGCAACGCAGCCGCGGGAAGGGACCCAAGCGACGAACCGCTTCCAGGACACGGGACCGGTGGCGCTGACCCTCCAGGCGGTGCGCGAGACGCGGGTCACGGTGATCCTGGATGGTCAGGCGGCACAGAGCCAGCTGCTTCGGGCCGGGGACCGGGTTTCCTGGCAGGCAAACAAATCCATACAACTGGAGATCGGAAACGGGGATGCCGTACGGATATTCTACCAGGGAGAGGTCTACGAACAGCTGGGCCAGAAGGGAGAAGTGGTCCACATCATGTTTCCTCCTCCCTCGTCCTGATCCATTTCCTCTCCGGCGGGGATGCCTTCCCCGCCGGGACGGGCGCGCGGAAAACGAGCTCCCGGGTCCGGTTCACTGGCGAGGTGTTTGTGCCTAGGTATCAGGGGCCCGCCTTCCTGTTGCGAACGTGGGATTTCGGGGAGTCTGATCTGCTCGTGAGCTTTTTCGAGCAGGAGCGGGGGAAGCGCAGGGGGATTGCCAAGGGGGCAAAGCGAAGCAAGAAGAGGTTCAGCGGATTGCGGGCCCCGATGGTCCTGGTCCAGTTGGATTATGTGGAAAAGCCCGGTCGATCCCTCGTCAGGATTGAAGGGAGCACGCTGATCCGAAATTTTTCCTCCTTCCCATCCCATCTTGGCAAACTGCTGGTGGGGTGCTGCTTGCTGGAAACCCTGGAGCGTGTTTTGCCGGACGGGGAAGGCGGGGAAGAGTTTTTCCCCTTGCTCCATCAAACACTGGCGTGTCTGGACCGGGAAGAAACCACGGGCTATTATCTCTGGATCTTTCTCCTCCGATCCCTTTCTCTGCTGGGGCTGGAGCCGCAATTGGGCCTGTGCATACATTGCCGCCGGCCGTTGGCTCCTGCCGGGGTGTTCGGTTTTTCTGTGCCGCTGGGCGGACCGGTGTGCGGCGGCTGTATCCGGAAGGGAACTTCTACGCATCGCGCACACGCCGATACGCTCCGTTTGATGCAGCGGTGGCTCAGCGATCCGTGTACGGAGCTGGCACAGTCAGGAATCCCGGCCCGGACCCTGTCGGAAGCGGCAACCCTGATCGAAAGGTTTTACCTCCATCACGTGGCCGGGGAATTTCGCTCCCTTCGCGTGTTGAAGGATGTGGGAAAACGAGCAGCACTGAACCGGAAGGAAGAAACTCGTGACCGTTCAAAAACTCATTGAAACATTGCGCCGCTACTGGGCGGAGCAGGGATGTGTGTTGCTGGAACCCTACGACATGGAGATGGGGGCCGGAACGTTCCACCCGGCCACGTTCCTGGGGGTGCTCGGGCCCGAACCGTGGAATGTGGCGTACGTGCAGCCCTGCCGGAGACCCACCGACGGACGGTACGGCCAGAACCCGATCCGGCGGCAACAGTATTACCAGTTTCAGGTGATCATGAAACCCTCACCGCCGGACATTCAGGAACGCTACCTCCGGAGCCTGGAGGCCCTCGGGATCGATCTGAAAACCCACGATGTGCGGTTCGTGGAGGACGATTGGGAGTCCCCCACGCTGGGGGCATGGGGGTTGGGTTGGGAGGTCTGGCTGGACGCCACCGAAGTGACCCAGTTCACCTACTTCCAGCAGGCGGGAGGGATCGACTTGAAACCGGTTTCCGCGGAGATCACCTATGGGATCGAGCGGATCGCCATGTACCTTCAGAACGTGGAAAACATCTATGCGCTTCAATGGAACGAGCATGTCTCGTACGGGGATATCTTTTTACGGGAGGAAGTGGAGAATTCCCACTACAATTTCGAAGACGCGGACGTTCCCATGCTTCTCAAGCTTTTCGAGATTTACGAGAACGAATCGAAGCGCCTGTTGGAGAAAAACCGGGCCCTGCCCGCATACGATTTCTGTCTGAAATGTTCGCACGCCTTCAACCTCCTGGATGCGAGGGGGGCCATCGGGGTGGACGAACGGACCCATTACATTCATCGCGTACGGGCGCTGGCCCAGGCAAGCGCCCACTGCTACCTGGGCCTGTCGGAAAAGACCCCCTCCTGAGGTTCCGTTGGCCAACCCTCCCACCAGAGACAGCTCGTTCAGGGGACGCATATGGGAAATGATTTGTTACTGGAAATTGGAACCGAAGAGATCCCGGCCGCCTTTCTCCCCCGGGCCCTTAAGGACCTCCGGGCGATGTGTCTGGAACGCCTGACCTCCCTGCGCCTGGAGCCTGGATCGGTGGTGGTCATGGGTACGCCGCGACGTCTCTCGATGCGCGTACACGGCCTTCCCGAAGCACAGGGAGACCTGGTACAGGAGGTGACCGGACCGCCGCGGTCGGTGGCGCTCGACACGGAAGGGAACCCCACCCGGGCCCTGGAGAAGTTTTGTGCCCGCTACGGGGCGGACACCGGGGACGTGTCGTTCGTTACCAAAGAAAAAGGTGAGTTTGTCTGCCTGAAGAAGGTGGACAAGGGGCGCCAAACAGAAGACCTGCTGCAGGATCTGCTCCCCGAGTGGATCCTGGCCCTCTCGTTTCCCAAGGCGATGAGGTGGGGAACCCTGGACATCCGGTTTGCCAGGCCGATCCGGTGGATCCTCTGCCTGTACAAGGACGCACCTCTCCGGTTTTCGGTCGGGGACGTGGAAAGTTCCTCTACCACTTACGGACATCGGTTCATGAGTGATGGCGGCGCCGTGGATATCCGCGATATCGACGCATATCCCGGCCGGTTGCGGGACACCTTCGTGGTTCTGGACCCGGAGGAGCGGCGGGAGATCATTCTGCGTGAGACGCGCGCTCTTGCAGAGGAGGTGGCGGGCCGTATCGAGGAAGACGAGGCGTTCCTCGATACGCTGGTCTACCTGACGGAGTATCCCCTTGCCGTGAGGGGAGCGTTCGATGAAGCGTTTCTTTCCTTGCCGGAAGAGGTGATGGCCGCCTCGATGAAGCACCATTTAAAATATTATCCCGTGCGCAAACAACAGGGGAGCGGGCTTCTCCCGTACTTCATCGCCGTTTCCAATACCGCCGCCACCGATATGGAAAAGATCCGGACAGGAATGGAGCGAGTGCTCAAGGCTCGCCTCGTGGACGCACGGTTCTTTTTTGATGAGGACACCCGGAAACCGTTGGCGGAGAACCTGGAGGCGTTGCGGCATGTGATCTTTCACAAAAAGCTCGGAACCGCCTACGACAAGGTGCAGCGGGTCCGGACACAGGCCGAAGGGCTAGCCGAGATGATCCTGCCGGACGCCCTGCCACGTATGCGGCGGGCCGCGGAACTGTGCAAAGCAGATCTCGTGACGCAGATGGTCGGGGAGTTCCCGGAACTGCAGGGCATTATGGGGGGGATCTACGCGGCGCACGGGGGGGAGGCGCCCGAGGTAGCCCGCGCCATCGGGGAACACTACAAGCCGGTTTCCGCGGAAGGGGATCTCCCCGAAACCGACCTGGGTGCGCTCTTGAGCCTGGCCGATAAAATGGATACGGTTGTGGCGTTTTTCAGCATCGGAACGCCGGTGAGCGGGAACCGGGACCCTTTCGGGGTGCGTCGGCGTGTCCTCGGTATCCTTCGGATCCTCCTGGATCGTCAGATGGAGCTTCCCCTCTCCGGATGGGTGGATGCGTCCATAAAAACCCTGGAAGCTCGGGGAGGCAAGCCGGATGAGGAGATCCTCCGGGAGGTGATCGAGTTCTTCCGGCAGCGATATACCCATCATCTTCTTGCAAAAGGTTTTCCACATGATACCATAGACGCGGTTCTGGCACGGCCGTTCCAGGATGTGGTTGATCTGTACCGGCGCATCGACATTCTGCACCGGATGCGGTCCAACGAGGATTTCGAGAAACTCATCCTGGGCTGTAAACGTGCGGTGAACCTCCTGGGCCAGGCTGAGAAGCAGTTCGGTTATCAGGGGCCGGATGCTCCTCTTTCCCTGGAGGACTTGAAGGAGGAGGCGGAGCGGGATTTGTTTTCCGCCGTGGAACGGGAACGGGACCGTATTCATTCCTGGATGGCACAGCGGGACTACGCCTCGGTTTTACAGGGGCTTGTCAACCTCAAGGACCCGATCGATCGATTGTTCGACGACGTCATGGTCCTGGTGGACGACCCGCAACTGCGAAAGAACAGATTAAGCCTGTTGCACAACGTTGCCGGTTTGTTTGAAGGGTTTGCGGATTTTTCCAAAATGATCTTCTAACGGAGGGGAAGGCATGGCAAAAGCAAGAAAGTATGTCTATTTTTTCGGCGCCGGAAAGGCGGACGGAAAAGCGGAACAGAAGAACCTGCTGGGAGGGAAGGGAGCAAACCTGGCGGAGATGACCAACCTGAAGATCCCGGTGCCGCCAGGATTTACGCTGACCACCGAGGTGTGCACCGAGTATTATAAGAACCGGCGCAAATATCCCGCCGCCTTGAAGGGGCAGGTGGAAAACGCGCTGAGGAAGACCGAAAAAATCATGGGGACCCGGTTCGGGGACGTCCGGGACCCGCTGCTGGTCTCCGTGCGCTCGGGGGCGCGCCAGTCCATGCCCGGCATGATGGAAACCGTTCTGAACGTGGGATTGACGACCCGGACCATTCCGGGGCTCATCGAGAAAACCGGGAATGAACGGTTCGTGTACGATGCGTACCGTCGCTTGATCATGATGTACACTGACGTGGTGATGGAAAAAGCCGCAGGGATCGAACCACCGGAGGGAGAAGGGATCCGGCAGATGTTCGAGGAGGAGATGGATCGGATGAAGGCGGCCCGGGGTGTCGAGAACGACACGGAGCTCACCGCCGAGGACCTGAAGGCGTTGGTGGAGACCTTCAAGAAGCTGGTGAAGAAGGTATTCCGGAAGCCGTTCCCGGATGATCCCATGGAACAGCTCTGGGGTGGGATCGGCGCCGTGTTTCAGTCGTGGATGGGCAAGCGGGCCGTGGCCTACCGCAGAATCGAAGAGATCCCCGGGGACTGGGGAACTGCGGTCAACGTGCAGACCATGGTGTTCGGGAACACGGGGGACGATTCCGCAACGGGCGTGGCTTTCACCCGGAACCCCGCCACCGGCGACGATCATTTTTACGGCGAGTGGCTGCCCAACGCCCAGGGGGAAGATGTGGTGGCCGGTATCCGGACCCCCATGCCGCTCAACAAAGCCACGCGGACCGCTGAGAACAAGCACCTCCCGTCGCTGGAAGAGGCCACGCCCAAGCTTTACAAACAACTCTACCAGATCCGAAACAAGCTGGAAAAGCACTATAAAGACATGCAGGACATCGAGTTCACCATCCAGGACAAGGTTTTGTACATGCTGCAAACCCGGACGGGCAAGCGGACCGGTACGGCGGCCATCCGCATGGCGGTGGAAATGTGCAAGACGCGTCTCATCGACCGGAAGACCGCCATCATGCGGGTCAAACCCGAGCACCTGGATGAACTTCTGCACCCCGCGATCGACGTCGGGGCGGAAAAAAAGGCGAAACTCCTGGCCAAGGGCCTCCCCGCGGGACCGGGGGCCGGTACCGGACAGATCGTCCTGACGGCGGATCGCGCCGCGGAATGGGTGAAAGAGGGCAAGCAGGTCGTTCTCGTCCGGAACGAAACCTCCCCGGAAGACGTGCACGGCATGCATGCTGCGGAGGCCATCCTTACGGCAAAGGGGGGGATGACCAGCCACGCCGCCCTGGTGGCCCGGGGATGGGGCAAGTGCTGCATCGTTGGGTGCGGCGCGCTGACGATCCAGGAAAAAGAGCGCAAGGTCCTCGTGGGAGGGAAGATCCTGAAGGAAGGCGACTGGATTACCCTGAACGGGACCCGGGGAATGGTCTATCCCGGTTCGCTCCCGCTGATCCCGGCGGATCCGGAAAAGAACGCGCATTACCGGGTCTTAATGAAGTGGGCGGACCTGGAAAGGAAATTGGGCGTCCGGACCAACGCGGACAGCCCCGGGGATGCATCCGCCGCCAGGAAATTTGGTGCCGAGGGGATCGGTCTTTGCCGGACGGAACACATGTTCTTCGATCCAAAGCGCATCTCGGCCATGCGGGAGATGATCGTCGCCGACTCGGAAAAGGATCGACGCAAGGCGGTGATGAAGCTGCTCAAGTTCCAGCAGAAAGACTTCGAGGCGATCATGAACGCCATGGCGGGGCTGCCTGTTACCATCAGGCTCCTGGATCCCCCGCTGCACGAGTTCGTCACATTAGACGCAAAGCAGACCAAGGAACTGGCCAAACAGCTAAAGATGCCGGAGCCCAAGCTCAAGGCCCGGATCAACAATCTGCACGAGTTGAACCCCATGCTCGGACATCGCGGTTGCCGGCTCGGGATCACCTACCCTGAGATATCCGAGATGCAGGCAAGGGCCATCTTCCAGGCGGCGGCCTCTCTCACCAAGAAAAAGAAGAAGGTTTTCCCAGAGGTGATGATTCCCCTGGTGGGAACCCTCAACGAATTAAAGAACCAGAAGGCCGTGGTGGAGCGGGTTGCTAAGGAAGTTCGAAAGGCCACCGGGGTAAAGTTTCCCTACCTGATCGGGACCATGATCGAGCTTCCGCGGGCATGCCTGGTGGCGGATCAGATCGCAGAGGAGGCCCAGTTCTTCTCCTTCGGAACCAACGACCTGACCCAAACCACTTTCGGGTTTTCGCGGGATGACATCGGGTCGTTCCTGCCGGATTTTCTGGAGCAAAAGATACTACCCGAGGATCCCTTCCAGTCCATCGATGTGGAAGGCGTGGGAAGCCTGGTGGCGATGGGGGTCAAGAAGGGGAGGTCCTCGAAGCCGAAGCTGAAGATCGGTATCTGCGGCGAGCACGGAGGAGACCCCAAGTCGGTTGTTTTCTTCCACAACGCCGGGCTGAATTACGTGAGTTGCTCTCCGTACCGGGTCCCGGTGGCGCGATTTTCAGCCGCCCAGGCCGCTATCATGGACAAGAAAAAATAGCAGTAAAACGGTGCGGCCACTTGTCCGCCCGTTGAACAGGGACTCCTGTTTGCAGTAGGGGGGAACCCCGGTTCTTGATTCAGGAACCGGGGTTCCTCTCTTATTTCCGGCTTCCTGTTTCACCCACGTCCCACAAAGTCGCCACGTTGCACCGCCCGCTCCGGGTGCCGGCAACCTCTGCTGCTGTTTTGCCGGAATCCGTTTCTTCAACCTGTTCTCCGGAAACCTATTTCTGTTAGGTAACAACAGACTTGATCTGGTTGGAAACGGTTTTTTATTCTTTTGTGGTGCGCTTGATTTTCCCGGCAGCTCAGAGAGCCGACCGTCTTCTTTGGACCGACCCGGCCCCGCGAATGACCCACGATCCATGAAAGGCTTTTATCCATGAATGGACCCGGGTTCCCTCCTGTCACGGCGGGGATGAATCAGGGGTTCATACCATATTTTGTGGCGGCGGGAAAAGATACACTCCAGATTGTATTTTTTACTTTACAAGTCCGTGGGAAATGAATATAGTTAAGGGAAATTTCCCCCTGGAATCGAGGGCCGAGACCGATGTTAATCAAGAGTTTGATGGTTCAGGGATTCAAGTCGTTCAATAATGAAAGAGAAATTGCTTTTCCTACCGGGATGACCGCCATCGTCGGACCCAACGGATGTGGAAAAAGCAATGTTGTGGACGCCATCCGTTGGGTTCTGGGGGAACAGAGCCCAAAAAGGCTTCGCGGTAGGAGGATGGAGGAGATTCTCTTTAACGGGACCGAACAGTTTTCCTCTGCCAGCATGGCCCGTGTCCGCTTGAATTTTAAGAGAAAGGACAGGGGGTTTCCCCATCCCTATTCCGAACTGGAGGAGCTCAGCGTAGAACGGGCCTATTTCAGAACCGGGGAGAGCGAGTACCGGATCAACCAGATCCCGGTACGCTTGAAGGATGTGGTCGACCTCTTCCTGGACACGGGCACAGGGACACGGGCCTACTCCATTATCGAGCAGGGGTATATCGGCGAGATCATCAACGCCGGGCCGGAGAAGAAAAGATATTTTATTGAGGGTGCTGCCGGCATCGTTAAATATAAAGCAAGAAAGGAATCGGCCTCCCGGAAGATGGAGGCCACTCGTGAAAATCTACGTCATATCGATGCTGTTCTCTCAGAGATCAACCGGCAGATGAATTCCTTGAAGAGGCAGGCGCAAAAAGCACGAAGATACCAGAGGCTCAAAGAGGAAATCCGGGTCCGGGAGTGTTCCCTTGCGTTTCGCGGGTTCCGGTCCTTGTTGACTCAGGAGCGTTCGGAAAAAGCCAAGAAGGAAGAAACCGAGCAGCGGAACGCCGCCCTTTCCTCAGAAACGGTCCGGGAAGACGCGGAGGTGGAAAAGATCAAATCGGATCTGATCCAGTCCAGCGGACAAGCGGAGGAAATCCAGCAAAAACTCTGGGATGTCATCCAGGGGGTCAACCAGACGGAGAGCCGGCAGGTCTATCTGAAGCAATCCCATCAAGATCTGGAAAGATCGATTGAAGAGAACCAAAAACAGGTTTTAAAAACCCGGGAGCAACTCTCTCTGGCTGAGGGAGAGAAGAACACCATCGGCGGAAAAATTCAAGAATATACAAGGAAAGAAACCTGGTTGGAAGAGAGCCTGGACGAGGCGAGAAAGAAGTTCGATTCGGTTGTATCGCAAGAACGTGATTTGAAGCATCAGGTAGAAGAGATCAAAGAGAGCCTTTTCGTTTTCATGACGCAGAAAGCGGAGATTCACAACAAGCAACTCACACTGCGGGAAAAAAAGAAAGACCGGGAGCAGAGGAAGACCAAGGCGGTTCGGGAGATCGATGACCTGAAAGGTGAAAACCGGGCGTTGTCCGAGAGCCAGAAAAGTCTGGAGGAGGCGCAGCAGCGGTTCAAAGAAAAACGGGGCCTTCTCGTGCTGGAACGAACGGCCCTGGAAACCCACGAGAGTCGACAGCGGGAGGAGTACGGTGAGCGAGCATCCGAGGAGGGGC
>CAYTRL010000154.1:0-12446 GCA_964439795.1 uncultured Thermodesulfobacteriota bacterium | reverse complement strand
CATTGCGGCACCCCTTCGCCCCGCACCCCCCGTGGAGGAATCCGGACCGGCTCGCGCGCGCAGGATTTTGTTTTTGCTTCGGATCTACGTATGATAGTGGGCTGTCGCAACACACGTCCAGCCCGACGCCAGGCCGATTCTCTGGTTCGATCAAGAGGAAGGCCGTTCAGCCCACGAAAAACCCTGAACCTCCCGGAGGATAGATTTGTGAAACCCACGAAACGGATCAGCGAAAAGCTCCTGGACAACACCGACGCGTTCCAGGATGCTTTCTTTCACCGGTTCAATCTGCGCCACGCGCCCGAACCCCTCCAGCTGAACACCAAGGTGTCCAAGGACTATCTCTTTCCCACGCTCTACGGGGACGTGACCTGCGCCATGGCCGTGTTCCTCTGCTCCTATGAAAAAGCGGAGAAGATGATGCTCCACCCGCGCATCAAGCCGGTCAAGATGACCCGGGGCCGGTCGCTGGTGGCCTTCTCCTGCTACGAGTACAAGAACGTCCTGGGGGTCGCCCCGTACAACGAGATCGCCATGACCCTTCCGGTCATGGTGGACCCGGGGATCAACGTGCCGGTGCTGCCCATGCTCCTTCCCGTGTTCCGGAACTTCGGTTACTACGTGTTCTCCATGCCGGTGACCTCATTGGAAAACCAGATCCGGGGCCTGAAGATCTGGGGACTGCCCAAGGTGGTGCAGGAGATCGATATCTTCGAGAAGGGAGGGGACTGCGTGACCATCGGCAAGGAGGCGACCGGGGAGCCCTACTTCGAGCTGCGCGTGCCCATGGAGGGAACCCCCACCGAGTTCGACGTGGCCTCGAACCTTTACAGCCGCCTGGACGGCCGGCTCCTGCAGAGCGAGACCTGCTTCCGGGCCACCTTCAACGTGACCAAGCACATGCAGCTTCTCCTGAAAAAGGACGTGTTGCCTGAAACCCCCTACCTGACCCTGGGAGAAACCCCTTTGGGCCGGGTCTTGAAAGACCTGGAGATCGAGCCGCACCCGTTCCAGCTTCGCTTCGCCAGGCACATGACCAGCTGCTTCGACCTGCCGAACCCCGACTTCCACTCCCCGATCCAGTTCCAGGAAAACCAAGGAGTCCCCTCATGACCCTGACGAACGACATCAAGAAGCTGGTCGTTTCCATCGACCCGGGCGCCCTTTCCGGCTCGAACAGGCCGAAGACCCGGCGAAGCCACCTGAAACTGGTCTTTCTGGGAGCGGGGGTCATCGGCGGATCGGTGGGTGGCTGGATCGCCTCGAAATACGACAACGTCTTTTTTCTTGACCAGGGGGAAACCGCCAAGACCCTCAAGAAGAACGGGGTCACCCTCTACCACGGCGACACGCCCGGGGACCGGCAGCGGGTGCGGGTGAAGGTGATCGACAACCTGGACCAGGCCGCGGACGCGGACGTGGTGGTCCTGGGGGTGAAGAACTTCAGCCTGGAGGCCGTGGCCGCGCAGGTCAAGGACAAGCTCGGGGACCGGCCGATCATCGTGGCCATGCAGAACGGCCTGGAGAACCAGCGGGTCCTCCCGAAATACTTCTCCCGGGTGATCTACTGCATCGTGAGCTACAACGCCTGGATGGACGAAACCGGGGTGATCGGGTTCCAGAAAAAAGGCCCCCTGCACCTCGGCACCCTCAACAACGAACTCCAGGCCGAGATGGCCCAGGTGGCGGAGGTGTTCAACCTGGGTGTGGAGACCCACGTCACGGACCGGATCGCGGACACGGCGCACAGCAAGCTGGTGATCAACCTGGTGAACTCCGTGACCACCCTGATCGGGCTCAAGTACCGGGAGATTTCCGACCGCTCCCTGTTCCAGAAGCTGACGACCGGGGTCACGTACGAGGGGGTGCGGATCGTCCAGGCGGCGGGATACCGTGAATCCAAGCTTGGCGGCATGCCCTCCTGGAAGCTCCTCTGGGCCGGCGCGACACTGCCGCAACCCCTGACCCAGGGACTGTTCGAGCGGAACGTGAAGAAGATGGTGCTCTCCAGCATGGCGCAGGACATCATCCAGCGCGGGGGCAGCGATTCGGAACTGGAGTCGATCAACGGTTACATCCTGGAACTGGCCGAGCGGCACGGGGTGCCCGCCCCGTTCAACCGGGCCGTATACGACCTGTGCAAGCAGGAGTTCGCCAAGCCCAGGTTCGAGCCCCTGGACGTGCGGGAGGTCTGGGACTTCGTCCAGGCCCGCCTCCCGCAGGGGTGAGCCTTCCCGAAACGTGCAACCTAATTTCCGTGCAGGGAACTTGCTTCGGACGGGGGTGCGTAGCCCCAGCGTTCCACATCCCCCGCCCAGCGGGTGGACACCTCCCGGACGGTGGCCGGATCCAGCTGGTAGCGGTTCTTCTTGTAGCCCGCCTGTGAATCGATGTACCGCCGGAAGGCGGCCTCTGCGGCCTCGAACCCGGGCAGTCCCAGGGTCTGGTAGATCCGGGCCATCTCCTCCAGGGGCCGCGTCTCGAAGTCTTCGAACCGCACCTCCGCCAGGTGCCCCGAAGGGATGAGCCCCTTGTCTTCCTGGTACCGGTCCATGATTTCCTGGTAGATGGTGAAGATGTTCTCCCGCAGCTCCTGTTCGGGGATCTCCTGGAGCTGCCAGTCGCGTATGTTGGCCGTGTAGAAGTTGTGAATGGACGGGTACATGACGTACGGATCACGGTGCAGAAAGATGAACCGGGCGTCGGGAAACATTTCCAGGAGCTGCCGGATCCGTGCCGTGTCCACCGGGTTCTTGATCACCAGGCGCCTGCCCCCGGCCGCAAAGGTTGCCGCCTTCAGAACCTCCCGGTAACAGGTCTTCCACGCATCCACCACCCCCCCGGGAACGTCCCGGAACAGGACGTAGCGGGAGAAATAGTGCATCATCCGCCTGGGGAAGCAGAACCCGTGATAAAAGCAGTAGCGCGACAGGTTCCCCACCGCATGTTCCGGCTCCTCGGGCAGTTCGGGCGACATCTCCATGTTGTCCATGGGGCGCTTCTCGGGCAGGAACAGGCCGAGAAGCTTCCGGATGAAGGGTCCCAGCAGGAACAGCTCGGGCAGCACGGCCTGCGTGGTGGAGATAAACCCCCATTGGAGATCCTGGGTGATCAGGTTCTGCAGGTAGGTGGTCCCGCTCCGGTAGTGACCCAGGATGAACACCGGGTCTTCCCGGATGAGGGTGCGCCGGATCCGGCCGCCGAACAGGGCCCGCTGGAGGAGGCGCAGCGGCGTCCAGAGCAGCGTCATGGCCGTCACGTAGACCGCCCGCAGGGTGTACCGGGGATCGAAGGGAATGTTGGCCCTCCACAGACGAACCCAGTTCACAAAGGAACCGCCGGCCAAGGGGTTCTCGGTTATGGAGATCGACTCTCTTGGCATCGCCATGTCTCCTCCTGCCGCTGTCGATGGCTCCCGCGAAGAAACCCGTGACGGCTGCCTTTCCTTTTCCGATGTTTTTATGGGTTCGGCGGGGATTTTGCAACCGGGTCGACCGTTGACCGGCCGGGTGCCGGGCGCACGTTCCCTTACGAAGGGGGTCAATGAAAGGAGGATTCCGGTTTTGTGGGATCTCGATGATCGAGGGACGAGTGCCGGGCAGGCTGCCGGCAGGTGCATGCGCCCTGGGACTGATTGGAAGGAGGGTGTCTCCGGTCGAAGCGAAGAACTATCCTCAGGAGCGAGCCCGTGACATCCGGGACACGCTCACTGAACGTGGGCCGCCTCCATGAACCCCGGATTCACCAGGAAATAGCCGGGCAGCGGGCGGGCGTCCCCGTGCAAGATGTCCGGTTCGTCCCCATCGGTCAGGATCATGACCGTCGCGGCAGGGGACAGCTGATGCACCCTGTTCAGCAGACTGCACCGGTCCGTGGAGATCATGGACAGATCCGTGATCACCCGCTCCACGTGGTGCCTTCTCAATATCTCGCAGACCTCCTCGAGGCTCGACGCAAAGTGGACGGCGTAGCCGTAATAGCCCAGCGACAGGTCGATGGCGCTTGCCAGGCCGGTGATGTCCTGCACATACACCAGGATGTTCCTTTCCGTTCCGTCCATGCCTGATCCCCCCTCATGGCTCACTCTCGATGACTTTCCGGATCGTATCCCCGAGATCTTCCAGGCGAAAAGGTTTCTTAATGACCCCCTGGAAGCCCATTTTCCGATAGTTTTTCATCGCCGGGTCCTTGGAATGGGCACTGAAGAGAACAACCCGTGCCTGGGGATCTTTTTCCAGGAGGGTTCTCATGGTGGCCCGCCCTTCCATCCCCTGCCCAAGGGTCAGGTCCAGAACCACCGCCCGGAACGGCCGGCGGGTCTTTCTCGCCTGCTCATAACAATCGATCCCCTCCTCCCCGTCTCCGGCGCTTGTGACATCGTATCCCATCCACGCCAGGGCTTCCTCAGTGGCCCTTCGTATCATCTCGTCGTCGTCGATGAGGAGCACCCGTTGTCCAACGCCTCCCGGGTTCCATTTCTCCTCATCCTTTGTGGAATACACGTCCACTGCAGCGGGAAGAAACATGTGAAAAACCGTCCCCTTTCCCTTCCTGGAATCCACACGGAACCAGCCCCCGTGTCCCTCCACGATGGAAAGACAGTTGGCAAGCCCCATCCCCCGGCCCACTCCCTTGGTGGAAAAGCAGGGATCAAAGATCCTCGGGATCTGCTCCCGGGCAATTCCCGCACCCTCATCTTCGATGGACAGCCTCACGTACCGGCTGTCCCGGTCCCGTTCGTGGATCCTCATATTTTCCGCGCGGATCCGGATGACCCCGCCATCCGGCATGGACTGCTCGGCGTTGAGGATCAGGTTGTGGAAGACCTGCTCGATCAGTCCCTTATCGGCGTCCACCGGCCAGAGATCGTCGGGCAGGGTAAACACACAGGAGGTTTTCGAAGGGCCAAGGCACAGCTGCGCCACATCCTTCATGAGCGAGGTCACGGAACAGGGCCGGCGGGCCGGGGAAAGGTCTCCATCGAGAGACCGCAGATGCATGGTCAGGCTTTTCAAGCGAAGGATCCCCTTTTCCGCCTGGATCAACAACGGCTCCGCATCCTCCTGTGAGCCCCTTTTCTTTCGATACATTGAGAGGTTTGCCAGAACCGCGGCGAGGATGTTGTCCATGTCGTGCGCGATCCCGTTCGAATGTATCCGGACGGTATCCGCCGGATTCCCCTGCTCTCTCTTTACTTTGAACATCTTTTTTCCCTCAATCTCTCTCGCAATAAAACCATCCCCTGGCGGGCAGGAAACAACAGGCGCGGCAAGCGTTTTTCGCATCCATGACCGATGGTTCCGCCGGGCAACGGGTCTTTTCTCCCCTTGATCCGGAAACCGCCGGTCAGGAGCCGCCAGGGATCCCGGGGTCCTGATCCGGACTTTTATCGTTATTACACCGGTACGGTTGGATTCGTCACACCCATGGGCGGGAAAGGAGCTGATCAAGGGGGAAGGGAGCCGGCGGGTTTTCGCGGAAACCGGCTCAGGGGATCAGGAACGAAACAACGACGGGTTCTCCGTACTTCTTCCCGTCAAACGGCCGGTAACTGAAGCTGTCATCCTCTTCAGGCACCCCGTCGTGCTTGTAGGTAAAGCTCCCGTCCTTCTCCAGGGAGAACTCCTTGCAGCGCCGTGGCGGGCAGACCAGGTGTGCCTGCAGGTGGTGGTGCGCTGAATCGGGATCGGAGTCGTTGGAAAGAACTCCCTTGTGGGAAGGGATGTTCAGGGTGCCCCCCGGGTTCACCGCGTACACATCCGTGCAGGCAACGGGTCTGTCGTTGAAAAACGGAAGGGGGAACGGCTCCCGGACATAGGTGACTACGAGGAGCAATCCAAGCGCCAGGGTCCCCCCCATGGTCGGAACGGCCCTCCGCCAGCCGGAGAAAAACGGGACAGCCGTTTGCAGGCGCCGGGGACGCGGGTCCGTTTCCGGAAGCGAGGCCATGACACGGTCGCAAAAACCTTCCGGGGCCTGGGCCCGTGATTGGGAGAGGTTGTCCAGTGCGTTCCGGTAGCGGGCCAGCAGCTCGGCATCGGCGGACGTGGGATCCGGCGTGGACCCTTTGGGTCCGTGTCGATCCAGGAGTTCGTGAACCCGGTTTCTGGGATCCTTCACGTCACACCCCCTTCCGTTTCTGCTTGCAGCAGGTGCAGCAGGGCATCCCGGCCCCGCTTCACGCGCATCTTGGCCGCGCTGGTTCCGATGCGCAGGATGTGGGCGACCTCTTCATAGGAAAGGCCTTCCACGTGCTTGAGCACCAGTGGGACCCTGAGTTTCTCCGGGATCTCCTGCAGGTGCTTCGCGATGTCGGTCGCCGGTTCCTCCGGAGGCCCGGCCGTGCCTTCCCGCTCCCGGGCGTAGGCTTCCATGGTCCGTTTCCTCCGGGAGGAGGCCCGCCAGCGGTTTTTCCCCAGGTTTACGCAGATGGTCAGGATCCAGTTCCGGAAGCTGTAACGCGGGTCGTACCTGGCCAGCTTGCGGAAGGCTTGCAGGAAGGTTTCCTGGGCGAGATCTTCCGCCCGGTCACGGCTCTTCATCAGGCTCAGGGAAAGGTTGAAGACCACGTGTTGATGCCGCCTGACGAGTTCCTCGAAGGCGTTCTTCCGCCCGGCCAGGCACTGCTCCACAATGGCGGCATCCGAAAGGGTCATGGTTTGCCCTGGGTATATGAAAGCAAACGGTTCCTTTTTAATCCCTTATCCGGCGGGTCCACCGAACCACACCCAGCACCAGCAGCGGAACAAGAATCCACAGACCCGTGTTCCCCGCATCGGAGGCCGTCCGGGAGCCGATGGTCGAGGCTTCGGCCGGTGCGGCCGCAGCCCACCCCGACGCGGAGCACTCGGTATCGTCCCCGTCCACGTACCCGTCGCAGTCGTCGTCCACGCCGTTGGTGCAGACTTCGCTCCTGCCGGGATGCACGTTCCCATCCGTGTCGTCACAATCACCCGCGCAGGGGATCCAGGTGTCCCCGTCCCCGTCCTGCTCGTCGACGGGCAGCAGGGCGTCGCAATCGTTGTCCATGGCATCGCAGATCTCCGAGGCTCCGGAATGCCTCGCCGCGTCCTCATCGTCACAATCCGCCCCGCCGCAGGCAGGGTCCAGGTCCCCGTCGCCGTCCAGGTCCCGGTCCTCAGCGGCGCCGCTGCAGTCGTTGTCGATGCCGTCGCCGCAGATCTCCACCTCGCCGGGGTTTCTGTCCGCGTCGGCATCGTCACAGTCGCTGCACAGCGGCCACCCGTCCCCGTCCCCGTCGGCCTCATCGCCCGGGGTATTCCCGTCGCAGTCGCTGTCCTTGCCGTCACAGATCTCGTCAGCGCCGGGATGGACCAGAGGATCCTCGTCGTCACAGTCGTCGCCGCCGCAGGAGATGTCCCCGCTTCCGTCCTCGTCGTCGTCGCACAGATTCTCGTAGTCCACCAGGTAGACCTCACCCCCCATCCCGCTGTCGCCCCAGAGGATCCGGAAGTATCCGTCGTCTCCCCAACCCGCGTCCCAGCTGTTCTTCACGATCCAGGCGTGCTCCACGTCATCGTACCCTACAATCACTACCGCGTGGCCGCCCTCGTAGTCCCCCCACACGTGCTCGTAGACCCCGCCTCCGTAGTAGTAGAAATCGGTGTAGACGTAGAACGTAACCGTCACGGGCTGGAGCTGCAGCGCGTTGCGGATGGAGTCCGCGTCGCTGGGGATCAGCGTGGAACCGCTGATCTTCTTCACCCGGTCGGCCCAGTCCGCACACCGGTCGTCGCAGGGGACCAAACCGTCCGCCTGGTAGGGGAAACAAGCCTCGTCCGGGACCCCCGTGGTCTGGATATAGGTGAGTGCCGGCCCGACGAACCAGCCGATGCACCCCCCCAGGGTGCAGGACAGGAGCATCTGCTCGGCCAGGTCCAGGGTCGAGGCCAGGGCCGGGTTGCCCGACTGCAGCAGGATGGCGCTCTCCACAGCCCCCACGGCGGAGAAGCCCCAGCAACTCCCGCACGCTCCCTGGTCCCGGACCGGGGTAACCCAGTTCACGCCGTCCCGGTCGCGCCAGTCCAGCCGCGGGGGCAGCTCCTTGTCCAGGTAGCGGGCGGGGGCCGCGGCCGTCCGGTCCTCGGGCAGGGTCAGGGCGCCCAGGTACAGGCGCCGCTCTTCGGGGTCCAGCCGGCTGATACGGTTCTCTTCGGCGACCCAGCGGGCGCCGCCCCTGTTGATGCTCTCCCGGACCAGGGAAAGCTCCCCGGATGAGGCTGCGAGTTCCGTGTTCGCCGCTGTCAGCAGCAGGGCTGCCGCCAGGACCGAAAGTAGAAAAAACCGGGTTCCCTTCATGGCGTCATCTCCCTTCCCTCGGGCGTTCCTCGCACAACCGTCCCCTCCATCAGCGGAATCCGGCACGGGGCAGTCAGAACGACCGGGCAAACCGGTGTCTCTGGTGAAACGCTGTTCATTCATTCTCATACAGGTTCCCTCCCCTCATGAGGAACAACCTGAAGAAAGGGAAGCGGAAAAGAGCGACCCGGTTCGCTGAAAAATCTGTTTAAGCTGAGAAATACTGCAAAACAAGTGCCAAAAGGGCCCTTCCTTGAAGGCTCGGTCACCCCCCTGCCCTGGGTGTAACAGGTTTTTTTTCTCATCATGAAAGATCATGCAAATCAAAGGAATAGGGCGGTGCCGGCGGCCTCCTCCAGCGACCCACGCGCATGAGGGCATCCGCAACATGAAACCCGTGTGCCCGAAAACGGCTCTACAAGGCCGGATAGGGGAACATCTTTTCCTTTTTTCATCCCTTACATGATCGAGGCGGGAAGGGTTGGTGCCGCCGTATTTTGACACCTGATCAAACCCTTCCCTATGATGTGCCCCAGCGAAAATCGGATCGATTTACACCGTTATCCATCTTGCCCCACGGAAGAGGAGGCCTCATGATCGTTCAGCACTTTTTCGACAAGCTCACCTTCACACTGACCTATGTGGTGCACGATCCGGAAACCCGGACGGGCGTGGTGATCGACCCGGTCACGAACTTCGACCCTGCCAGCGGGGGTACAAGCAACGACTCCAGCGAAGAGGTGGCCGCCTACCTGGATGAACACCGGCTGACCGTGCCGTACGTGCTCGACACACACGCCCACGCGGACCACCTCACAGGCATGCCGTACTTCCGGGACCGTTACGGCTGCCGGACCGTGATCGGCAAGGCCATCACGGAGGTACAGGCGTTGTTCCGGGACGTCTTCAACCTGGGTGCAGCGTTTCCGGTGGACGGAAGCCAGTTCGACGTGCTTCTCCAGGACGGGGAAGAACTGGAAGCCGGGCCGCTGCGGATCCGTGCCCTCCACACCCCGGGCCATACGCCTGCGTGCCTTACCTACCAGATCGGGGACGCCCTGTTCGTGGGGGACGCGATCTTCATGCCCGACTTCGGGACCGGCCGCTGCGATTTTCCGGGCGGCTCGGCGGAGGCGCTCTACGATTCCATCCAGAAGCTGTACGCCTTCCCGGATGAAACCCGGATCTTTACGGGCCACGACTACCTTCCCGGCGGCCGGGAACTCCGGTTTGAGAGCTCCGTGGCCGAACAGAAACGCTCCAACATCCAGCTCCAGGGGGACGCCGCCCGGGAGGACTACATCCGTTTCCGGAAGGAGCGGGATGCAGGACTGGCCGTGCCCAAGCTCATCCTTCCCTCCCTGCAGGTGAACATCCGGGCAGGGCTCCTGCCGGAGCCGGAGGACAACGGGACATCGTATCTGAAGATTCCTCTCAACCGGCTTTCATGACCGCCGCGGAACGGAAGGGAACCGTTATGTCATCTCACCCCGGTTTTCAGGAGATCCCCACCTGGACGGTGGACCAGGTACGCGACTTCATCCGGGAGCACGATCCGGAGACCTTCACCCTTCTGGATGTCCGGCAGCCGGAAGAGTACGCCGAGGGACACCTGCCCGGCGCCCGGCTGATCCCGGTGGGGGAGTTGCATGCCCGGGTCACGGAGGTCCCCCGGACCGACAACCCCACGATCGTTTACTGTCGCTCCGGGATGCGGGCGGGAAAGGACACAGCTTTCCTGCTGCAGGCCGGGTTCACCGACGTAAGGAACATGGCGGGCGGGATCCTGGCCCCCCCGGCTGCTTGACACGTAAATCACAAGAGACGCTATCTACCGCCGCTCCTTTCAGGATCCAGTAACGCTGCCCGAGAGGACGCCCAGAAGAAGCCACAGGACCGCCGTCCCTGAGAGAGAGATGTACAGGCTTTTTCCTTTTGTCATGCTTCCCCCCTCCTGATCAGAAAAACTTTCATCAAAAATAGAACAACGGACTTTGGTTCGGACGGGGAGTCAGAGGCACCCGCGTAATCAAGAAACATGCTTTTTACGAAAAGGTTTCGATTCGGCAGAAAAGATTTCGAATGATGAAACCGTCTTATTAAAAATGCATCTTACAAAATATGAGAAGCTTGTAGGATGGGACCCCATGCGCGCCGGCCGGTTCCGAAAAGGGTCCTGCCCGCCCGAGTCCAGCCGGGAAGGGGGACGGGATTAACTCAAATACACAGGAGGCAAGTGAAAAAATGGGAACCTACGACACAGATGTGTTGATCAACGGTGCAGGCCATTCCTTGAAAAGTTCCGCCGCCCTCCTGCATCGAGCGGGGTTCAAGGTGCAGGTCGTGGAAAAGGAGAAGTTCCCCCGGTTTATCATCGGCGAGAGCCTTCTCCCCCGCTGCATGGATCTGCTCGAGGAGGCCGGCATGCTGGACGCGGTGAAAGAGCAGGGCTACATCGAGAAGACGGGCGCCGTCTTCTTCCGGGGGCAGGAAGCCGCCCCCTTTGATTTTTCCCAGCAGTTCACCCCGGGCTGGGATTACACCTACCAGGTTCCGAGGGGCCCTTTCGACAAGACCCTGGCCGACTGCGCGCAGGAACAGGGCGTGCCGATCCTCTGGGAGCACACCGTTGATAGAATCGATTTCACCGATGACGGCCCGGTGGCCGGGATCACGGGTCCCGGCGGGAAAAAAGTCCGGACGGCCGCCCGCTTCGTTCTGGATGCCAGCGGATTCGGACGCGTGCTGCCTCGCCTGCTGGACCTGGACATGCCTTCGGCGCTGCCGCGGCGGGATTCCCTGTTCACACATGTGACGGGAGACCGACGGCCCGGGGGCAGGGAAGAAGGACGGATATGGATCTGCCTGCTGCCGGAAAACGCCTGGATATGGATCATCCCTTTTTCCGACGGGAAAACATCGGTGGGGGTGGTGGGCGAGCCCGGTTTTCTGGACCGGTTTCCCGGTTCGCAGGACGAACAGCTCCGGGCGATCCTTCACAGCGAGGAGAACGCCCGGGAACGGCTGGCCGATGCGGAATTCGTCTTTCCCGCCAAAAGGATCAACGGCTACTCCATTGGCGTCAAACAGCTGTTCGGGCGAGGCTACGCCCTGCTGGGAAACGCCACCGAGTTTCTTGACCCGGTCTTCTCGTCCGGGGTCACCCTGGCGCTGGAATCGGCCAACCGTGCCTCCAAGACCCTCATCAGACAGCTCAACGGCGAAAGCGTGGACTGGCAGGAGGCGTACGCGGACTACCTCCTGCACGGCGTCGAGACGTTCCGGACCTATGTGAACGCCTGGTACGACGGCCGGCTGCTCTCCATCTTTTTCAGCCCGCAGAAGGATGAAGCCATCCAGAAACAGATCTGTTCGGTGCTGGCCGGGTATGTCTGGGACATGGACAACCCCTATGTGAAAAAACACGCACGGGCGGTCTCCAGCCTGGCCAAGATGTGCGCGGCCCGGACGTGACCCACGGTCCACCCCGCTGATGATAGTTCAGCCCCCCCAGGCACCTCTTTGGGCAGGGGCCCTTCTGGAAAGGTTTCGAATGTCACCTTACCAGTAAGATGCTTCTATAATTGCAAGCTCTGAATCATTCGGTGTTTTTGACAACTGATATTTACCGTTAATTTTTCTTAAGGGAACACCCATTACCATTGAATCACCTACAAGAAGAGAGACCGTGTCTTTTTGCTTTACCACCCCCATAAACGTAACATCGGGGTTTTTAAGAAAATAGTCTCTGTTTCGTTTAAACAATTCAGGATTGTCCATCATCTCTTTCTTTGATTCTCTTTCGCTTTCTTCCCAACAGGATAAAATGTCTTCTTGGGTGCCCTCCATATTGGCTTTGATATAGTGTAGATAAAAGTCGATCTCTTCCCCGTAACTTCTGCCAGGTTTCGCAGCATTTTCGATAAATACAGGAGGTTCGAAAAGTACTGCAGGAACCGTGACCGCTACTCGATCACTCTTCTTCTTTCCTGCGTCTATGAATTCTGTTTGTAGTCGGACTTTTTCAACAAGTGCTTCAAATTTGTGTTCTTTGAAGAGCATTTCATTATCATTTTTCATTGCTGTCCAAGATAATCTGAAATCAGATATCCGTTCCTTTCATTTCA
>CAYTRL010000153.1:0-12470 GCA_964439795.1 uncultured Thermodesulfobacteriota bacterium | reverse complement strand
TCTTCTGCCGGCCCTGCTCATCGTGTTCAAGCCGTTTGGCCGACGGGCCCCGAAGGAAATGTTCGCATGCAGCAATCCGTGATCGACCAGGCACACTGCCGGGAGTTCGTGACCGCCGCCTTCCGGTTCCGGCTGCTGGCGATCCTGCTCGCCTGGGGGTTCTTCGAGGGGATGAAGGCCACCAAGGCCCCCTGGGTGGCCGGCACCACGCCCCTGGCACTGCACCTGAACATCTGGGCCCTGCGTGTCATCTGTTTCACCGCCGCGGGGCTGGTTCTGCCCTATCACTGGCTGACCCGGCGGTATCCCGCGCGTGAGGATCTGTCCCGCATGGGGCTTATCGTCGCGGACATGCTCCTGGTGACCGCCCTGATCCATTACGTGGGCGGCATCCACTCTTCGGCCTACGGGTGCCTGTACGTGTTCATCATCCTGTTCGCGGCGGGTCTCTTCGAGGGGAGAAAAATCCTCGTGGTGACGGGGCTCTGTTCCCTGGCCTACTTCACCCTGTTCTACCTGGAACTGCAGGGCCTGCTGCCCAGCCAGGTGAACCCGGGGACGGAGGTCAACCTCCAGGCGTATCTGATCCGGCTGTTCTGCGTGGAGGGGTTTCTCTGGGGTTTCGGGCTGGCGGCGGTGAGGCTCGCCCACAGGTACCAGAGAGGAACGGAGGTCATGCTCTTGGGCAGCGCGCTGACCGGGCTGGCCCACGAACTGCGCACCCCGCTCAGCGTGATCGCCTCCGAGGTCACCACCTCCAGGCTGCAGAACACGCAGCCGAACTACGAAGCCATCGGGGACCAGATAAACCTCATGGGGGCCCTCTTCGACGACCTGTGCAGGTACGGCACATACCACGCGGAAGACGTCGAACCCGTGAACCTCGTGGACATCGTGGACCAGGCGGTTTCGGACGTGTACAAGTGCCTGGACGACGCGCGAAAGGAAGAGGTACAGGTCATCCGGGACTATTCGTCCAAGAAAATCATGATCGAGGGCGACCCCTGGAACTTCCAGCGGGCCGTGGTGAACATCGTGAGGAACGCCGTGGAGTCCCTCTCCGTCCGCGGAGAGGTCAAGGTGACCGTGAAGAAATACGTTGCCTGTGCCCAGGTAGAGGTGCAGGATAACGGCAAGGGGATCGAGAAGAGGGACCTGGAAAAGATCTTCGACCCGTTCTTCAGCACCAAGCGGCACCGGGGCGGAAACGGGCTCGGCCTGGCCCTTACCAAGAAGATCATCGACGAACACGGCGGAAACATCCGCGTGGAAAGTCAGGGGACGGAGGGGACCCGTGTGATCGTGAGGATGCCCCATATCCAGGACGGCAGAGGGGGCGAGAATGAAGCCGATTGAGATCGTGCTCGTTGAAGACGAGAAGGCCCTGCTGAACGCCATGGCATCCCTGCTCAGCGGGCTCGGGCACACCGTGCAGACTGCGGAGAGCACCGGGGAAGCCCTGGAAAAGATCCGGGGCCTGGACGCGGGGCTCGTGATCCTGGACCTGGCCCTTCCCGTTTCCACCGAGGACATCCCGCTGATCGAAAACGGCATGCGCCTCTTCGAGGATACGCAGCGGTTCGAGAACAAGCGGTTCAAGACGATCATCGTGACCGGTGAGGGAAAGACCAAGGAGGCAGTGGCGTGCATCAAGCGGGGAGCCGAGGACTTCGTGATCAAACCGATCGACCCGGACACCTTCCCGGTGATCGTGGAACGGGCCATGGAGAAGCTCTCCCTGGAAGTCAACCAGGAGTTCATGGAGAGGAAACTCACTGAACTGGAGGAGGATTACAGCCCGGAACGACATTTTCCCCACATCGTGGGACAGTCCAGGGCGATGAAAACGGTCTTCAAGGGGATCCTCTACGGTTCGGAAATTGATGAAAACATTCTGATCACCGGCGAGACCGGGACCGGGAAGAGGCTTGTGGCCGAGGCCGTTCACAGCAACAGCAAGCGGCGGGACGAAAAGTTCGTGATTGTAAACTGCGGGGGGTTGGCGCCGGGTCTGTTCGAGAGCGAGCTGTTCGGCAGCGAGCGGGGCGCGTACACCGGCGCCCACCGGAGACGGGAGGGAAAATTCGAATACGCGGGGGCCGGGACCGTGTTCCTGGACGAGGTGGGAGAGATCCCCTTGCACCTGCAGGCCAAGCTTCTTCATGCTGTGGAGAGAAGACGCATCACCCGGGTGGGCGGCAACGAGGAGGTACACGTCCGGGCGAGAATCATATGCGCCACCAACAAAAACCTGGAGGAAGAGGTGGACAGGGGGAACTTCCGGCAGGACTTGCTCTACCGGTTGCGGGTGTTCCCGATTTTCGTGCCGCCGCTGAGGGACCGGGAAGGTGACATCATGATATTGGCCGAACATTTCCTGAAGGAGCACTCCGCGAAAAAACAGAAACCCCTGATCGGCTTTTCTCCCGATGCACGGGAGCAGTTGAACACGCACCTCTGGCCGGGCAACGTCCGGGAACTGGAGAACGTGATGATCCGCGCGGTGATCTCCACGGGACGTAAGCAGCAGTTTCTCACCGGGGGGGACATCGAGACGTACGGCGCCGGGGAACAGGATCGGCCCGGGCCCGCAAAGGCGGATAGCCGTCCCGGAAAATTGTCCGAGGCGAGCGTCATGGAAATGATCCGAAAAGAAGAATCGCAGAAGTACGTGGATGCACTGCTGGCGGCCGGCGGCAACAAGGCAAAGGCTGCACGTCTGCTCGGAATACCGGAAAACACCTTCCGGTACCGGGTCATGAAGTGGCTCGGAAAATAAACACTCCCCGACAATCCACCAAAACCCACCAAAATCCAAAGCCCCCTGACGAGCCTCCCGGAGACAAAAAAGGAACCGCAATCTCCTATCTTCTCGGGGATAAAGAGTTTTTTCCGCACGACCCTCCAGGCATGAGATTTGCTTTATTGATTTCATCACAAACATCAAGGAAAGGCCGACCCCCGAGCGATCGGGGCACGGAAAGCCACGGGTCTCAAACTCTCCAAGGCCTGGAGCCTGCTGGTCAAGTAAAAGATGCAGGCGGTCGAACCGCCTTCTGAGACAGCCGGGTTGCCGAACGTGACATCGTCAACGTCACGGAATTCGTCAATCCGGCTGTTTTTTTGCCCTGAAGAGGTGTTTTCGGAGGTGCCCATGCCCACAATACTCCTTGTTGAAGACGACGAGCCTCTGAGGAAATGCCTGAAGTTGCTTCTCAACAAGGATGGTTGGCAGGTGAAGGCGGTGGCATCGGTGGGGGAAGCCGTCAGGAAGCTTTCAGGTGAGGACTTCGACCTCATTATTACAGACTACAATCTATCCACTCTGGAAGATGGGCTTTCTCTCCTTGCGTATTTAAAAAACCTGCACCTGCGTCCTCCGGCAATCCTTATCTCCGGCAACTGGAATAACCGGCTGGCCTCGGCCGCGGAGGAGTTAGGCGCTTATGCCTTCCTGAGAAAGCCCTTCTACATGAATGAGTTCCTGAGTGTGTGCAGGCAGGCAGTGGGAGAACGGTGCGGTGTGAATGTTCGCGGAGCACCGGCGCTCCACACCCGAGAGACTTGGGGTCGGACCGAGCCAACACATTGAGATAACAGGAGAATATCTCTTCAGAAGGGCCATTTGGGGGGCGTAGAGCCCCCTTTTTCATAGCCATTTAGCGTTTAGTGGGTTGCGGGTAATTGGCAATTAATTGGCAATTGGTCGCCAGTCACCGACGATCTTGACAACAGCATCGCGTACGGGTACGACCCGGACGGCAACCTGGAAAGCGAGGATGTCTTTGACTCCTCCCCGAGCCTGGTCAAACAGACCGGGTACGTATACGACGAGCGGAACCTTCTCACCTCGGTGATGTTGCCCGGGGGCTTTGCCCAGACGCTCAGCTGCGACACAGGGGACCGCGGGACCACTGGACCCTGGAACGGGTCATGGATCCCCTGGGAGACCGGGCAACCGGTTCCTCTCCGCAGCGCGGAAAACAGGGAACAGAGGGAGACGTGTAATGCCGGTGCAGTGGCGTCCCGCCTATTCCCGGACCGAGCTTTCCGAGGAGATCGACCGGTTCGATTTCCCGGAACGTTTTGTGTTCGGCACCTCCACATCCGGGTATCAGTCCGAGGGCGGATTCAACGGCCCGGACGACCCCAAGAACAACTGGTATTACGTGGAAACGGACGGAAGCATGGAGCCTACCGGGCCGGGGTCCCGCTTCTGGGACCTCTATCCGGAGGACCTGGAATATGCGTCCCTCATGGGCTGCAACGGGTTCCGCATGGGGTTCGAATGGAGCCGGATCCAGCCGGACCCGGACCCGGAAAGACGGACCCCTCCACCGTTCGACACCGCCGCCCTGGACCGGTACGCGGAGATCATCGCCGGGTGCAGGAAGCTGGGGATGGAACCGCTGATCACATTGTTTCATTTCAGCCATCCCCTGTGGCTCGGGCTGGACCCCTGGGTGACCGGGGAGTCGATGATCGAACCGTTCCTCGGGTACGTGGAGCACACCGTTCGAGAGGTAAACAAACGGCTCGTGCAGGAGCACGGCACCTCGCCGGTTTCCTACTGGATTACGATCAACGAGCCCCCCATGGTTCCCCTGGCTTCGTATTTTCTCAGGATCCATCCGCGGGGGAAAGGGATGGGGGGCCGGAAGCATTTCGCCACGGCGCTGGAAAACATGCTCCTGGCCCATGTGGGCGCGTACGAGGTTATTCACCGGGTCTACCGCGAGCAGGGCTGGGAACGGCCCACCGTGACCATGAACGGCTGGGCCAGCGCGGTCTATCCCATGGACTTTCTGCTGCTGGACCTCCTGCACGCACCCTGCAACGCCAGGCCCCGTAGGGGCGTTGCCGACTATCTGCGCGAACGAAAAAAGGTCTTTGACCGGCAGATGGAACTCTCCCCCTGCCGCAGGAGTCAGAACTGGAAACAGCGGTTGATGGAGAGGCTTATCACAACCATCATGGAAAACGCGATGGGCAGGAACCCGATGCCCGTCCTAACGCGGAAGGTTTTTTCCGACTCTTCCTGCGCCCCCTGGATGGATGTGCTGGCCTTTGATTATTACGATCCCTTTATCGGAAACTACCTGGAATCGAATTCCCCGTTTCACGTCCACATCCGTCAGGATCCATGGGAGTGGGGTATCGTGCCCGAGGGGTTGGACGGTTTCCTGAAAGCCTATGCTTCCCTGGCAGACCCGATGCCGATCCACCTCGTGGAAAACGGCATGTGTTACGCTTTCCGGGATGGAAAGGCGGAGCAGAGACCGGACGGCGCCGACCGGGTGGAGGCCTTGAAGGCCCACCTGTTTGAGTGCATCCGGGCACGGAACCGGGGCCGGCCCCTGGAGGCCTATTTCTACTGGACCCTGTGCGACAACTACGAATGGGGCAGCTTTGCCCCCCGCTTCGGGATGCTGGCCGTGGATTACGAGCGGGGAGCCGGGAGGAGCCCGCTGGACGTGGCGGGCAACAACGCGGCGGGCGCCTACCGGGCCATCGTGCAGGCTTTCCGGGCCGGGGACAAGGACGCCCTGAAAGAGGCGTTTTGCGCCGACAGCTACCCGCTGCTCTTTCCCGGGGAATGAGGTCGGTTCTGCGCCGGTTCTGTTTTCATGTCTTTCAAGATGGGTTTCACAGCACGGTCACGGCATTATTGCCTTTTTTCAAACTTGTATTGTAAAATTCAAAATCGCCGTTTTCGTTCCATATCGCTTTCAAGGCCGTTCGGGTACGGCACAGGGGAAACGGCCACACATCCGGGAACCGCACCTGCCAGGAGACCTGCATGAACCCAGCAAGAAACCCCCGAGCATACGGCATTTTCATCACCTCGGCCCTGATCCTTCTTGCCGGCTGCATGTCTGGTTCCACTCATAACGGGGACCTGCCCGGGTCCTCCCAGGGGATGGGGCCCCGGGTACAGTTCGATCCGCTGGCCCACCCCAACCCAGAGGTCCCCCTTCCCAACGATATCTCCACGGTTCTGGACGTGACATCGCCCACCGGACGCCAGTTGAACATCCGGCACACGGCAGCAACACATTTCGAACGGGGGATCCGCAGCGAGATCAACCGGCTGGACGGGTTCGGCACCTTCGCCCCGATCATCATCCCGTTCGAGGGCCCCCTGGACCTGGACACCCTGGGGCCGGACACGGTCAAGGTCATCAACGTGGATCCCTCTTCGAGCCGTTACGGGCAGGAGATCCCCCTGGATCTGCCCGAGGACCGGAGCCGGTCCATGTACCCGGTGGAGATCGCCCCGTGGCCCTTTCCGCCCCACAGCCGCCATGCCCTGGTACGGCAGATGATCTACGACCCCGAGTACCAGGGGACCGTGGAATCCCCGGATTACGTGGACTTTTACGAGCGGGAGACCGACACTCTCCTGCTGCGCATGGTGACTCCTCTGGAGCAGCAGACCGAGTACATGGTGGTACTGACCAAGGGCCTGCTCGGCGAGAACGGGGAATCCGTGTGCTCCCCGTTTCCGGAGCCGGTTCACGCCGGACAGACCAACCCGTACCTGCGCGCCCTGCCGCTCCTCGAGGAAAAGGGGATCGCCCCGGAGGAGATCGCTTTCAGCTGGTTTTTCACCACGCAGACCACCACGCGGGATCTGGAGATCATATCCGACGGGCTGCACGGGCGGGGCCCCCTGGCCCGGTTGCCCGAAACGGTTCCCCCGGTGTTTACCCAGGTGGCCGACACGGAGACCGGGATCGACAACATTTTCTGCGGGCCCGGAAGCGACAACCCCTGCCGGGACAACCGCTGGATCCTGCAGGCCGAACTGCTGGATCCTTTCATGGGCCTGCTGGTCGCGGACGGCATCGACGACCTGATCCGCACGGTGGGGATCCTTTTCCTGGCCGTGGATCTCGGGATCGACGTGAAGATGGCCGTTGACCTGGACGCCATCGATTATTTCGTTTTCGGCCGTTTTCAGGTCCCGGAGTTCCGCGACCCGGAAACCGGGATGATCCGAATGGATTACCGGACAGGGGATGTCACAATCCGAACGGGCGAGGTCCCCTGGATGATCGCCGTACCCAAACCTTCTCCCGGCCACCAGGCCCCGTTTCCGGTGGTGCTGCACGCCCACGGCATCCCGGCCCTGCGGTGGCAGCTCATCACCGAGGCCAACGCCTGGGCCAAAAAAGGGTTCGCCTCGATCGCCATCACCGTGCCGATGCACGAGCCGATCCTCAGTATCACGGATGTGAACATCCTGATCCGCTCCCTGGTGGAGGGGATGGCGGCGGCACCCTGCGATGGAATGTCCGAACCGGAGAGAGAACAGTGCATGGAGGAGAACCTGGCGGGAATCGACGACCTGCTCGACGGCGTGGGCAAGGGGGTCGTGGAGGGGTTGAACTGCATCGTCTTCGGGAAATGCGGGGCCGTGGAAGGCGGATTCCAGGATGCCCTGGAGGTGTTTCTGCGGAGCGGCTTCCTGGCGCAGCTTCTGGTGGAGGGACGGGCGGAAGATCTGGACGGGGACGGCAATACGGATCACGGGATCATCTTCACCGCGGACCTGTTCAAGTCCCGGGACCGGATCCGGCAGTACATGGTGGAGCAGATGCAGTTGCTGCAGCTCCTCAAGGGGCTGGACCAGGCGGCGGTGCCCCCGGCGGTGGAACATCCGGAGGAGGCCGGGTACGAGGAGATGGCTCCCAACCTGTTGGCCGGAGACTTCAACGCCGACGGGATCCTGGACCTGGGCGGGTCCATAGCCTACGCCTCTTACGGGTCCGGGGATGCACCGTCCCAGGGGATCGGTGAGCAGCGGTATTTCCGGAGCGGTATGTCGTTCGGGGGGATCACCAACAGCATCCTCATGGCCATAGAGCCCGACGTGAAGACCGCGGCTATCTCCGTACCGGGAGGGGGGCTCACCGACATCATGACCCGCATGGATCTCCACGCGGTGAGCGACCCGATCTACCACGAGATCCTGGGTCCGTTGCTGGTGGCGGAGCCTGTGGTCGTCCCCGGGGACGGCGATCTCCTGCAAGCGAATGAGCCCCAGAAGATGAAGGTGGGCTTCGTCCGGCGGGCGAAGAAGGACCGGGTGGACCTCGGTGGGGGCATGGTATCCATGTTATCCGCAACCATGCCCCAGGATGTCTTCGAGACGGCCCTGCCCGTGGGAGGATCCCTGATCATCCTGAACGAGGAGAACGGAGAGGAGGAGGTCATCTCCTACGCGGACCTGTGGGATGGGGCGCCCGCCTGTCGGGAGAGCGTGCTTCAGGAGGGGGTGGACCTGACCGGAAGCAGGGGATGTTTCTCTCACGGGATCGCCTCGGACAAGGGAGACCGGATCCTGATCACGGTTCTAGACCGCACCGGCGACGTCGTGGACCGGATAGAGACCACGGCCCCGGCCCGGGGCATGGGCAAGATGCGGAACACGCCGGACCACCGGTTCTTCGTCAACCTCGGGCAGATCGCCCTGGAGGCGGCCGACCCGATCAACTATGTCCGCCACTGGTTCCTGGAGCCGCTCGGGGGGAACGGCCGTCCCCTGCACCCTGCCAAGAACCTCATGGTGGCCAACGTTCCGGGGGACATGTTCGTGCCGATCAACGCCCAGATGGCCGTGGCCCGGGCGGGCGGGCTGCTCGGGTCCGAGTCGAACGTATGTGACGGAAAGCCCCGGCGGCTGGAGGACTGCGGGCAAAGCTGGGAGGAGATCTCCCGGGACTGCGACTGCATAAACATGCACTATGTGCAGAACGACGTCATGGTGGGGAACTACTTTGTGAACGAACCCCGGTACGACCTGGACGGGTTCGCAGACGGGGTCTCGCCGGAGTGCAGCCCCCGCACGACCCCGCTGATCGACAACCGGGATCAGGGGGCGGGATACTCCTACGTGCGGCATCCCTATTCCTACGTCTGGTGTGACTTCAACTACGTGGAGCCGGCCAACCGGGGGATGCACTGGCTGATGGCCTCGTTCGTCAACCCGGACATCGCCACCAACTGGTCGGCCTATTACCAGGCCCAGATGGCCGATTACTTCGATACCGAAGGGTTCGAGGACGACCCTTCCCCGGAACCGGACTGTTCCTGCGCGGCGTTCCGGGGGGAAGAACCCTGTCCGTACCTTCCTTGAGGAGGCTGTTTCATAACAGGCCTTGAAAAACAAGGATTCTGTGTTTGTCCGTCATTCCGGGCTTGAACCGGAATCCAGTCCTTTCGAGCTCTCTGGAGCCCTGCTTTCGTCGGGACAGGCCCCGGGATCTGCATGACCCTCGTCAATGCGACATACAGTTGGTGTGGAGCAGATCCTTCAGTTCATCACCGGACGTTGCGGGGGCCCATTTGGCGGGCCCGCGGCAACCCCCCGGCGCCGCGGTTTTCCTCTGCACCGGGAGATTGCCGCGTCGCTTTCAGCTCCTCGCAATGTCCATGATGCCGTCTTGAGTTTTGATCGATAGAGATTCAATACCCTATGGAGGAACCCATGAGGAAACCGTGGGCGTGCATGATCCTCGTCGGAGCGTTGGTCGTGACGGGGTGTGCATCGGACAGGGGTTTGCCCCCGGGCGGCTCCCCGCCCGCGGAGGGGCCATCCATCGAGGAAAGGGTGGATGAACTCCTTTCCAGCATGACGGTGCCGGAAAAGGTCTCCCAGATGCTGGACAACGCAGCGGCCATCCCCAGGCTCGATTTCCCCGCATACGGGTGGTGGAACGAAGCGCTTCACGGGGTGGCACGCGCGGGCGTGGCCACGGTGTTCCCCCAGGCCATCGGGCTGGCGGCCGCGTGGGACGTTGCCCTCATGCACGAGGTGGCCGTCATCATCTCGGACGAGGCACGGGCCAAGCATCACGACGCCCTCGACCAGGGCATCCATGGGAGGTATCACGGCCTCACCTTCTGGTCCCCCAACATCAATATCTTCCGGGACCCGAGATGGGGGAGGGGGCAGGAGACCTACGGGGAAGACCCCTACCTCACATCGAGAATGGCGATCCAGTTCGTGCTGGGCCTCCAGGGGGAGGATCCCCGGTACCGAAAGGTCGACGCGACCCTGAAGCATTTTGCGGTGCACAGCGGGCCCGAGCCTCTGCGGCATTCGTTCAATGCCGTCTGTTCCGACCGGGACCTGCGGGAGACCTATCTGTACGCCTTCCAGCGAACGGTCCGGGAGGCGGGACCGGCGGCGGTCATGTGCGCGTATAACCGGTTCCGGGGGGAGCCCTGCTGCGCAAGTGAAACCCTGCTGGGCATCCTGCGAAATGAATGGGGTTTCGACGGGTACCTGGTCTCGGACTGCGGTGCCGTCTGGGATCTGTTCGCCGGCCACCGGGTCGTGCCGGGACCGGTGGAGGGGGCGGCCCTTGCCCTGAAAAGTGGGTGCGACCTGAACTGCGGACCGACCTACCTGGCCCTGATGCCTGCGGAATCCCTGGGGCTTGTTTCCGAGGCGGATCTGGACCGGTCGCTGAGCAGGCTGCTGCGGACCCGGTTTGAACTGGGCATGTTCGACCCGGAGGAAAAGGTCCCGTACGCGCAGATCCCCATCGAGGACAACGACAGCGAACCGCACAAACAGATGAACCTCGAGGCGGCCAGGAAGAGCATCGTGCTGCTCAAGAACGACGGGTTCCTGCCGCTCAAGAAAGATGCGCTGCGGAAGATCGCCGTATTGGGGCCCTCTGCGGACAACATCGACGTTCTCGTGGGCAACTATCACGGAACCCCGTCCAGACCGGTGACGCTGCTGGCAGGGGTTCGTGAGGCGGCGGCACCGCAGGTGGAGGTGGTGTACGAAAAGGGATGCGAATATGTGGGGGACAACCGGGACTTCGCACCGGCCCTGGCAAAGCTGCAGGGGGCGGATGTTGCCGTTCTCTGTGTCGGACTCACCCCGGAACTGGAGGGGGAAGAGGATCGGTTCCAGACTCCCGTGGAAGGGTTTGACCGGGGCGACAGAACACGGATCGAGCTTCCCCGGATCCAGAAGGCGTTGATCCGGGCGGTGGCCGATACCGGCGTGCCCGTGGTTCTTCTGCTGACAACGGGCAGCGCACTGGCCATCCCCGAGGAGAACGATGAGCTGCCGGCCATCGTGAACTGCTGGTATCCCGGGGGAGAAGGGGGCACCGCCGTGGCTGAGGTCCTCTTCGGGGAGTACAACCCCGGGGGACGCCTGCCGGTGACCTTTTACCGTTCCACCTCCGACCTGCCGGATTTTGAGAGCTACGTGATGGAAGGGCGGACCTACAAATATTTCCGCGGAGAGGTTCTGTATCCGTTCGGTTACGGACTCTCCTATACGGAATTCCGGTATTCCGATCTGGAACTGTCCGCGACAAAGATCGTACCGCAGGATCGAACGTTGAGCGTCCGTGTGACGGTGGAGAATACAGGGGGCATGGACGGGGAGGAGGTGGTTCAGATCTACCTGAGGGGGCCGGAGCAGGCAAAACCCATGCCGTTAAAGAAGCTTGCGGCCTTCGAGAGGGTCTTCATTCCCGCAGGGCAAAGCGTGCGGCTCCAGCTGGAAATCGAGGTGGAGGACTTCGCCTGTTTCGACGAGGGGGAGGCGGCGTTCCGGATCGAGCCGGGAACGTTCGAGATCCAGACCGGGGCCTCGTCACATGACATACGATTGACCGGGACCGTTACAGTCATGTGAACCCCGAATGAAAAGAAGAGGAGGAAGCCGGGGATGATATGGGACATCTTGCAGCACCATCGGATCCGAGCCATGCAGGGACAGATCGATTCCCTGCACCATTTCACACCCAAGCAGATCAAGGAGATGGCTGATTACCTGGATAACAAGTTCGGTATGCTGTCGCTGGTCTGCGAGGCCATGTGGTCCCTGATGAAGGAGGAAATGCGCCCCTTCAAAATCCTGTGAGGCTTTGCGAGGGCAGCGTCAGCTCTCTTTATTCCGTCTGAACCCGATTGACTGAGCTGTCGGGGGCCTGATCTGCCTTTCTTTCCGGGAGGGGGCTTTCCAGAGCCCCTCGAGGTTCCGAAGGATCCAGGCCGTACGGCGCGCATAGTCTGCGCAACGCGGAAAGATGCTCCTCTACATCCCCGCCGGATTCATGGCGCCCGTAGATGTCCACCAAAGCTTCGTGAAGAGGTGCATGGTCCCAGTCAACCCTCAGGCCCTTCCTGTAAGCACGCACGGCCTTTTTCTGTTTGCCCAGTCGTTCCAGGCAGCGGCCCTTTCCCCAGTAGCATTCCGGCATGTCGTACTTGCTCCAGATCGCCTTGCGAAAATAGCTCAGAGCGGTTCGGGGGCGGTCCATTTCCAGGAAGTAGAGCCCGATGGATTTTCGTGTCTCTGCGTCTTTCGTATGAATACCCAGTGCCTTGAACAGATGTTCCCGGGCCTTGTGGTTCTGTCCTTCCCCCAGATACAGTTTTCCCAGCTCCAGATGGGCAAAATGACAGTTCGGGTCGATGGCCAGGGCGTC
>CAYTRL010000152.1:0-12486 GCA_964439795.1 uncultured Thermodesulfobacteriota bacterium | reverse complement strand
CTATCTTGACACTCACCGGTTTCCTTTTTGAATTCCTTTTCCAGGGCGTAGTATTGAGGTGTCAAATTAGCAGGCATAAGCTTACCTCCACCAAAAGTAAGCGGGGCTTCATTGCTGCCTTGTTATCAGGCAATGGGGCGTATTTTTGTGGCTTCCGGACCTTTGCGGTCCTGTCCGACTTCATACTCCACTTTCTTGCCTTCTTCAAGGGAACGCATCCTCGCAGCATCAATATTCGAGTAATGAACGAACAGATCATTCTCGATCCATCTCAATGCTTCTGCGTCGCTCACCTTGCCCAAGTACCTCTGAGTGGTCGAGAGGCTGGCGTGCCGGAGAATGACCTTTGAGACGATCTCGATCGGAGTTCCGGATCTGCTCGCAAAGGTCGCCGCATGACGTCTCAGGTCGTAGGGGTTAATGTTGACTCCACGGCGCACTACACGAGTGAGGCGCCCATGGATTTCGCCCTGGCCAAGAGATCGGCGTCCTTGAGGGCCGTATCCTTCTCGTTCCACGTGCCGTACTGATGGACGAACTCGATCGAAGAAGCGAGCAAAGCCATACCCACAACCTGGAGCCACTCGTTCAGGTTATTGTACAACACATCATATTCCCTCTTCTCCTCAGGGTCTCCCCGGGAGGTGACGAACACGACTGAACCGCCCCGGGATAGCCGGAGACTTCATTTCTAGAGAAGATGTGGTCATGCCAAACTGAGGCAGGAACTCTCTAGTGGTGCAGGGGGGGGTCGGATAGTCTTCTTCCGCCGGAAAAATCGGCCGACTTCATCCGAAATGCCGAAAACCGTAAGATAGGCTTCCGTCACGAAGGCTTTCCACAAAAAGAAAATGGCCGCCTTTCCTTCGAAAAGCGGCCATTTTGATATCTGGCTCCCCAGGACGGATTCGAACCGCCGACTCGGTGGTTAACAGCCACCTGCTCTGCCAGCTGAGCTACTGGGGATTATTTTCCGCCGTGCGGAACCACATATTATCAACCGATCCTCGATATTTGTCAATCATATCCCAACAGGATGTCCTGCCCGCGTCCCCGGGGGGACCCCCGGGCAAAGCCTGTTAAAACAGTTCCTCCTGCGTGGGGTTGAACAGGTCCTGCGCCCACTGCCGGATCCGGGTGGAGTTGTCCTTTTTTGCAGGCAGGGCAAAGCGTTTTCCGAACAGCATCACGCCAAGCTTGTATGCCGCCAGCCGGTTCCACACGGAACTTCCACGGATCATCTCCTTGAGAAACGCTCGGACCTCCTTTCGGGGAAATCCGTCCGGTTCCCTGCGGATCCGGCCGAGCATGTAGGTGTAAAACCTCTCGGTATCCTTCTCCAGGGGGCAATCCTTCAGGAACCCCTTGAGGTTCAGCTGGCCCAGTTCCTTCCACCGGCCCTTCAGGGGTACCCGGGAGGCCAGAATCTTGCGGGTGGGCGCCGGCGCCGGCGGGGAAGGCTCGGCTCCCTGGAGGAAGAGGTTCCACAAGGAGAGGGCCTGCTTCTGCGCGTCCGGGGTCTGCAGGATCTTCTTCAGGGGGTTTCGAAGCTCCGCAGGAACCGTGGCGATCTTTACCTTGCGGTTCCCGGCCGGGTTCTTTCCCACGTACACCAATCCACAGAGCCGCAGCATGCCCAGCGGGGTGGCCGGTATCTGCTCTTCGTTCCACCACCAGCCGATCTCCGCCTCCTGCCCGAAACGGTACGCGACCTGCCGGATGGTGGCCCACCCCCCCTTTTCCTGGATGAGCCAGGCGAGCATCTTCCGGGAGGAAACAGGCAGGTGAGACCAGATCCTGCGAAGGCTCTTTTCCTGGGGAAGCTTTACCAGCAGTTTCTCGATGCAGATCCGCCGGTGACCCGCTTTCTTCATCCCCAGGAGCATGCACATCCCGTCAAGCCAGTGGGACGGAAGACTGTTCACCGCCGTCTTCAGCCGGCAGTTGGGCCGCAGCGTGACGTTCTCCCATTGCCGGTGCTGGATCGCGTGTGATGTATCCAGGAGCAGGGAAAGGATTTCCCGGCGGGATCCCTCCGAAGGGTCCACGGCACAGGAAGCGCCGGCCCCCGGCTCCCGGCCGGTCCGGGGCCCGGGAGGGCTTCCGGCTTTTTCGATCAGCAAAGGGTATTCTTCCGAGAGCTTCACAGGCCCGATGCTCACCACGTGGATGAGATGGAGCCATGGACATTCCGTGCCGAGCCGGTAGAGAAAAACCCGGACCTTGTCCAGTTTCAGGGAATCCAGGGTGGCAAAACCGGAAAGCGGAAGCCTGCCAGTTTCATGCCCTTCCGGATCCGGCTTCTCCGTCCCCTCGTCGCACCGGTATTTCACGTTCTCCGGCCCGAGGGAACCCCTGTCGAAGGAAAATTCGTACCCGTCTTCCTGCTCCCGCTCGAACGCGCACAGGATCGCGTAATGCAGGTCCTCCAGGGTCTGGTCACCCCGGATCTTCATGGTCCGGAAGATCTCCTGCCCTTCCCGTTCGCGGCCCCAGGGCCCGCACACCAGGTAGACGCGAAGGGTGTACGCCTTCAGCCGGGGGTAGGGACCCCGCCGTTCCAGGGGAAAAGGGATGATCTTTCCGGTGCTCACACCGAGTGCCTTCTAAGGAAAAAGGGTTCGAGTATCTCGAGACAACGCGACAGCCGCGGCTACCGGGTCTCGAGGGCCGAGATGGTCCCTGCGTCCACGTCCTCCTGCACCACGTCTCCGGTGATGTAGGCTTCCATGTCATCCCCGTCAAAATGCGCTTTCAGCCAGGCTGCCATGGTTCGTTTGGTGATCCGCATGATGTTCGGGTTGGTCAGCCAGGCCGCGTGGCTGATCCCGTCCATGTCGAAATACAGGGCCGGGGTTTTCACGCCGTGAAGGCCCGCACCGTCCAGCCCTGTAAAAAAATATTGCGCGTTGCTCTGTTCGTCGGGGTTCAGAAAGAGGTCCGGGGCCGCCCGCATGATGAACGAGGCGGCGTTCACATCGTCCAGCACACCCTCGGCGCCGGTAACGATGTTGGGCGCCACGGGATACGCGTTGCACCACTCCTCCGAAATGAAACAGGGAGGCCCCCCGCTGTTGGAGGGGTCCACGGCCATCACCACGCTGATCCGGGGGTCGATGGCGGCGGCGTAGAAAGCGATCTTCCCCCCCAGGGAATGGCCGGCCGTGGCGACCCGGGTCCCGTCCACGTACCCGGCCAGCGGTCCTCCGCTGTCCAGGGCATGGTCGATGACAGCCATGGCCTGGCGGGCCAGGGTGTCGTGGGCGCCGTCGAACCCGGCCTGGATGATGAAATCAAAGCCGATCACGAGGGTGCCGTGGGAGGCCAGGTGGTTGGAATAGACGTTGTACAGGCCGTGGGTTGCGCTGAACCCGGGCATGAACACTGCAAACGGGAACGGTCCCGGGGCCATACTGCTTCCGCCGTCTTCGGAAGGGGCGTAGATATGCCCCCGGAGGGGGGAGGCAGGATCTTCCGGGTTGGGGATGGTCACCGGCTCGGTAAACACATCGTACTCCTCCGGTCGTTCCAGGGGGTCCTGCAGTTGAGGACAACCCGCAACCATCATCGCAACCATGAGGAAGACAGGAAAGGAAGCGCAAAGCAGAATCTTTCGGTGCATGGGGTCTTCCCCCTCGTGGTGGGCAGCGGAACGCAAAAAGGCCGGGCACGCACGGGATCATTATAGAGAACGGATATAAGGACATCAATGAATATCTTATCGGCATGTTTCTTTTGGGGATGAAGTCATGGAGAATGTCCCGACCTCCCGCAGGAACCGGCAACAAGCGGCTTGTGCGCCCGGCCGGAAAGCATGAGGGGATCTTCCCGCGATGTGGGAGCATCAGAGGGGAAAAGAGGGGGAAGAACCGACGAAAGGAGAACAGGATGGCCGATTTGAAACAGAAGATCTTTGAAACGATCCGGGAGCCGCTGCTGGCATCTCTGGGCACCATCACCGAAGACGGGAAACCCTGGGTGCGCTACGTGATGACCACAGGAAACGAGGACCTGACCCTTCGGTTCGCCACCTTCCTGAACTCCCGGAAGGTGGCCCAGATCCGGAAGACCCCGGACGTGCACCTGACCTGCGGGGTGACCGACATCCAGTCCATGCAACCCTACCTGCAGATCCAGGGCCGGGCCGAGATTCTCACCGATGAGACGGACCGCCACGGGTACTGGAAGGACGAACTCCGGCGCTACTTCTCCGGTCCGGACGACCCCAACTACTGTGTGGTCCGGGTCACACCCTCGAGGATCGAGTACATGAGCCCGGGGGCCTACGAGCCCCAGGTCCATGAGATGTAAGGCGGGAAGCCGGATCAGCCGGCCAGTTTCAGCACCTGGGCCACCAGCTTCTCGATCCCCTGGGCCACGTCCTTGATGCCGGGTCCGAGCATGTACGCCGGCGTGGTGACCACCTTGTTCCCGGCATCCAGATGGATCATGTCCACCGTGCATACCTTGTGAGACCCGCCCATGGCCTCGATGGCCGACGCGGTCCCCGGGTCGCTGCCGATGGTGACCTCCGGGTTCCGGTCTCCCAGGGCCCGGGTGAGCGTGGCCGGTGCGATGCAGATGGCTCCCACGGGTTTTCCCGCGGAAACCATCTCCTCCAGGAGGCGGCTGACTTCGGGGTTCACATCGGATTCCGGACCCTTCACTGCGAAGTCGCTCAGGTTCTTGGCCGCCCCGAACCCCCCGGGAATGATGAGACCGTCCAGGTCATCGGCATGGACGTCCTTCAGGTTGCGGATCTCGCCCCGGGCGATGCGCGCCGACTCCACAAGGACGTTCCGTTTCTCTTTCATCGGCTCCTGGGTCAGGTGGTTGATCACATCGTGCTGGTCCACGTCCGGAGCCGTACATACGATCTGGGCGCCGGCCCGGTCCAGCGCCAGGAGCGTGATCACCGCCTCGTGGATCTCGGAACCGTCGTACACACCGCAGCCTGAAAGCAGCACACCGATTCTGGGCATCCTGCACCTCCCTTCCTGACATTTCATGGTTATTTATGGACGATCATTACCAGGACACCGGAGACCCGTCAAATTACCATACAGGCCGGGTCTGTTTCCGCAGGGGGCGGGCCTTTCCCGGTCCAATCCCTTCCCGGGCCGTCCCGGGAAACAGAACTCATTTTTCTATTGAAAAAGGTCGAATACATTAGGTAGAAGGGGAAACATTGCTCCGTGAATCCGGTGGGCTCCGAGGAAGGGTCCGGCCGGTCCCATGAGATCGCCCGTCCGGAACCTCGATCGATATCGGCCGACTGGAATGAGAGGTTGCTCCGGTCGGCGGCGACGGACTGAAACGGACAACCGCTCGAAGGGCAACGGGACCGACACCCGGGTCAAGCCGGAAGAGTTGAATCCGGGAAGAAAGAACCCCGCATGCATGTTCTGGTGATCGAACACAGGGAAGAGGAGGTCCGGAAGATCCGGGACCTGCTCTGCACGGGTCCGGGGCCTGCGGACTTCACGGTCCTTTCCGCGGAATCCCTGGAGTCCGGCATGCAACGGCTCGCCTCGGAAAGGATCGATGTGGTGCTCCTCGATCTGGGGTGCCCGGACAGCGGCGGGCTGGAAGCACTCCGGAGGATCAGCGAGCAGTGGCCTTCGATACCGGTTACGGCCCTGACGGATCGGATGGAAGAAGAGACCGGTCTGGCGGCCATCCAACTGGGCGCGCAGGATGCCCTGGTCAAGGGAATGCTGGACAGCGGTTCGCTCAAGCGGTCGATCCGCTATGCCGTGGAGCGCAAGCGGTCAGAGGAGGCCCTGCGGGAGAGCGCACAACGCTACCGCCTGCTGGCGGACAACGCGGCCGACGTCATCTGGACAACGGATATGGACTTCCGCTTCACCTACCTGAGCCCCTCCATAGAGCGCCTCCGGGGTTACACGGTGGAAGAGGTCATGGTGATGACCCTGGACCAGGTGCTGACGCCAAAGTCCCTGGAACTCGCCATGGAAATCTTTGCCGAGGAAATGGTCGTGGAAGAGCAGGAAACCAAAGACCTCTTCCGGCCGAGAACGTTTGAAGCGGAACAGTACCACAGGGACGGTTCCACGCTATGGACGGAGATAACCTCGAGTTTTCTGCGCGACACGGCCGGCCGGTGGGGATCCTGGGCATCACACGGGACATATCCGAGCGCAAGCGGGCAGAGCAGGCGTTTCTCACCCTGAACGAGGGGTCCCTCCAGGGGTTGGCCGTCTTTCAGGGCATGAAGGTCGTGTACGCCAACCAGGCCCTTGCGGATATCATGGGCCTCAGCGTAGAGGAGATGCTGGCCATACCCCCCGAGGATCTGAATGAACGGATCCACCCCAAGGACCGGGGGTTTGTCCTGCAGAACCACCTGGACCGCCAGGCCGGAAAGACCGTGCCCAACCATTATCAATTCCGGGTCCTTCGCACGGACGGGAGCGTGCGATGGGTGGACATCTTCGCTTCCTTCACCGAGTTTCAGGGCGAGCCGGCCAACCAGGTCGCCTACTACGACATCACCGATCAGAAGCTCTCCGAGGAACGGCACCGCCGGAGCGAAGAGCGGCTGAAAGAAGCACAGAAGCTGGGCAAAATGGGTCACTGGGAGTATGACCTGGTCAACCTGAAACCCTACTGGTCGGATCACCTGTACACGCTACATGATCGAGACCCGTCCCTGGGTCCCCCGGGCTACAAAGAAAACCTGTCTTATCTCATACCGGCGGACGCGGAAACCCTCCAGAAGATTTTTGAGGAGGTCGTGGAAACGGGGCAAGACCGTACCCTGGACTACCAGGTCGTCCTGCCCTCGGGAAGGTCCGCCTATTTCTGCAACTCCTTCCATCCCATCCGCGACGAAAGCGGAAAGATCGTGAAACTCATGGGGACGGTGCAGGACATCACGGAGCGCAAACGGACCGAGGTGGAACTTCTGAGTGAAAAACTCTTTTCCGATTCCGTGATCAACAGCATGCCTGCCGTGTTCTACGTGATCAACGAGCAGGGGGGGTTCCTGCGATGGAACCGGAACTTCGAATCGGTGACCGGATACACCTCCGATGAATTCCGCAGAATCAACGCACTCGACCTTTTCGAGGGAGAGGACAAGAAGCACATTGCGGAACGCATCCAGGCGGTCTTTGAAAAAGGCATGTCCACGGCGGAAGCGGATGTTGTCTCCAGGGACGGACGCAGGACCCCGTACTATTTCACCGGTCTTCGGGCGCCCATCGGGAAACTCTCCTGCCTGATCGGCATGGGGATCGATATCACCGCGCGCAGAAAGGCTGCGGAAGCCTTGCGGGAGAGCGAGGAAAAGTACAGGCTCCTGGTGGAAAACGCCAACGACTGCATCTTCATCCTGCAGGACGGGATGATCAAGTTCCACAACCCGCGGACCGAGGAACTCACCGAGCACCCTGCCGAATCGCTCGCGCGGATCCCTTTTTTGGAACACGTCCACCCGGAAGACAGGGAAATAGTCCTGAAGATGCATCGGAAACGGTTGGAGGGAGAACCCGCGCCGAACACCTACTCCTTCCGGATCCGTACGCGATCGGAAACCGAACTGTTCGTGCAGATCAACGCCATCCTGATCCAGTGGGAGGACCGGCCCGCGGTCCTCTGCTTCCTGCGGGACATCACGGAACTGAAACAGTTGGAATCGCATCTCCGGCAATCCCAGAAGATGGAAGCCATCGGCACGCTGGCGGGCGGGATCGCTCACGATTTCAATAACATCCTGACCATCATGAACGGGTATTCCGAGCTGGCCCTCCAGGATCCGGACGGAACGCCCACGCTGCACTCATACCTGGAAGAGATCCTCAAGGCCGGGGTCCGCGGCAAGGACCTGGCGGAACAGATTCTCACCTTCGGACGCCGGAGCGAGATCCGGCACAAGCCCACCGACCTGGTGAACGTTACGGAGGAAACCCTGAAGTTTCTGCGGGCATCGCTCCCCGCCACGATCGAGATCCGGAAGCAGTTCGACCTCCGTTCCGCCAGCATCATGGGGGACCCCACGCAGATCCACCAGGTTTTGATGAACCTGGGGTCGAACGCCGGCCACGCCATGCAGAGCAAGGGCGGGGTTCTCGAGGTGTTCATCAGGGAAACCGAGATTCCGCCTGGGGAACCGGATCAGGATCTTCCCCCCGGCAGGTACATCGAACTGCGGGTGAGGGATACGGGAAGCGGAATGAAAAAAGAGGTCCTGGACCGAATTTTCGATCCGTTCTTTACCACCAAGAAGTTCGGCGAGGGAACGGGCATGGGCCTCTCGGTGGTGCACGGAATCGTCAAAAACCACCATGGGGACATACGCGTATGGAGCACCCCGGGCAGGGGGTCCATCTTCCGGGTCCTGCTGCCCGTGCTCGAACAGTCGCCGGTTCAGGAAAGAAAACCGGTGCGGACCGGGCTCAACGGCAAGGCGAACATCCTCTTCGTGGACGATGAGGCGCCGATCGTGCACTTGTATCAGGAGATGCTGGAAGGTCTGGGTCACAAGGTAACAGCCAGTATGGACAGCCGGGAAGCCCTCGAATGCTTCCGGGAAAAACCCCACGGGTTCGACCTGGTCATCACGGACCTGACCATGCCGCACATGACCGGCATCGACCTGCTGCAGAAAATAACGGAGATCCGATCCGATGTGCCCCTGGTGCTCATCACCGGGTTTCACGACGCCGTGAACCCGGAAAATATCCGGGGGATGGGGTTTCAAGCCGTCCTGATGAAACCGATCCTCATGCACGAACTGGACGAAACCGTTCAGAAGGTGCTTCACCCGCAGGAGGTGTGGTGAATCACGCGCGGTTCACCCCGGAAGCACCGCCTGTTTCGCTCCAGATCTCCCCCAGGACAAAAAACATCCATCGGCACCGCTCCAGGATCCTCTGGTCCCCGGGTTGTTCCACCTCCAGGGTGAAGAGCGCCTTCAACTCCTCCAGGCCGGCATGTGGATCGATGCGGGCGCCGCTCCCCGTCCGGAGATACTCCCGCAGCGGATGGAACGCGTCGTCCTCCAGGAAAAGGTCCGTCCCGGCCAGCAGGGCCCGCCCGGTCTCTTCCAACCGGTCCGCCAGCCCGGCCAGAACCGGGTCCACAGGCGTGCCGGTGGGCCGCCGCTCAAAGTAGTACAGGGCCAGCCCTTCCAGTCTTCCCACCCCGCTATCCTCCCCGAGCCGCGCATAGATCTCCAAGGCTTCCTGCTCGATGTCGCACACGTACTTGTCCCGGTCCTCCAGCGACAGGTTCCCGTGGTGTTCCTTGCGGATGTACCGGCCCTTCTCGTCGCGGCAGTCCGGGCAGTGTCGCGCCCTGCCCGGCTTTCCGGGTGCCGTCTCCGGTTCCCGGTGCGCGGCGAACGGGAAGCAGCGGGCCTCCACGCGCTGGTAGGCGTTGCGGTAGAAATATGAGGAGCGCTCCCTGTGTTCGTCATAATAGCTGGCAGGGCCCTCGGGCACTCCCTCGGCCAGTTCCCGCCCGTGACGGTGACAGAAGGTGAACAGGTCCAGGATCTGCGGATGCGTTGACTCCGGCAAACCCTCCTGCAACCGGAACCGTTCCCAGAGCTTTTCCTGCCAGAAGAGAAGGCGGGTCCGGCACACCGGGTTCCGGTGCAGTGCAGCCATGAACCGGTCCAGTTTCTCGGGGCCTGCGAGCTCGGCGAACCGTTTCCGAAGATGGTCTTTATTCAAGGCGTTTCTCCTCTATGTTCAAGACCATAAATACGCCCGCGCCGAAGTCCGGTCAAACCGTTGATGATGAATCATCACCTGCTCCGCAACCCAGGAGCCATAGAAGGTTCCGCAACGTCGCCTCAATCCCGTTGACGGTCATCATGATGAAGAATTGCTGAATGGCAGGCTCCGGCAGCGATCCAAGGACAGGAAGCTTGCCCTGGAACCCCGGTTGCATGAAATACAAATTCATGCTTCCAATGGAGATCCCGGGATGGAGACTTGTGCGGGGAACCGGGAGAAGAAGGATATCGACATCATGATAACCATTCACAGGAACGGAGTGTAAGCAACCCATTATGGATTTCATGTTCTTATTGGCTGTTTTCGTGGCTTTCGTGGGAGCGGCGACGCTGAACATCGGCAAGGGCGTGCAGAAGATGAAAGTGCACGTTTTCGCCCGAGGCTGGGGGATGTTCAAACCTCCCCACCGGCGCGATCTCGGCGTGTGGACGGTGGGGCTGGCGATGACCGCTTCTTTCGGGCCGTGCCAGTGGCTGGCGCTTCAGATCGTGGATAACCCGTCCCTCACGTCGTCCATGATGGGCGTCGGGCTGGTGGGGCTCGTGCTTTTCGCGGTGAAGGTCATCGGTGAAAAACTGGAGAAGCGCGAGATTTTAGGCATCGCCATCATCATCGTCAGCACGTTCGCCCTCGTCTACTTCCAGGATCACCGGGACAACCCGCAACAGTTCGACCACAAAATGCTTTACGTATCAATAGCGGTCGTGCTGGGCATAGACGTTGTGCTTGCAACGTTTTCATTGCTGACAAAGAAGCTCCACGGCTTTTCCTTCGGTTTTCTCGCGGGGTCGGTCAACGGGATCGCGTTGGTTTTTGTGAAAGTCGCGGCCATTGACGCAGGCAGCGGCGAAGTGATCGCGCAAATCATGGACCCGTGGCTGTATCTGGGACTGCTGTTCGGCATAGGGGCCACGGTGTTCACCCAGATAGGGTTCTGGCGGGACCGGGCGCTTATCGTGGTGCCCACCTACACCTCGCTCACGATCATGACCCCGGCCGTGCTCGAATATTTCGTCTTCGATTTCAACCTGGTGCCGGCCCAGTACGCCGCGCTGGTGTTCATCGTGACCGGCGTGATCGTGCTTTGCTCCGGGGCCTCGGAAGAAGTTTTGAGCGGCGAGTTCCGTGCGGCACATCACGATGACTCATGACAGCCGTTTCCACACCAACCCTCAGAGCCGGCACCGGGTGAAAGCTCTCCAGAGGCGGCTGCGGGGCATGGTACACGGCCAGGCCGGTGTGCGGGAGATCTGGCTCATTGCCTACCCCCTGATCGTGAGCACGGCATCGGGAACGGTCATGATGTTCGCCGACCGGATGTTCCTGTCCCACTACAGCAAGGAAGCCCTCGCGGCGGCAACGCCTGCGGGAATCACTCACTTCATGTGTGTTTCGCTGTTCGTAGGGATCACCGGGTACGTGAACTCCATGGTGGCACAGCACCGCGGTGCGCAGAGACACGGGGCGTGCGGCGCCATCGCGTGGCAGGGGCTCTACGTGTCAGCCGCTGGATCCGCCTGCCTCCTTCTGGTCGCCCCCTTCGTGTCGTCCCTGTTCGCCTGGGCCGGGCACGCTGCGGAAGTGGTCCAGCTTGAAAAGACGTACTTCCGCATCCTGATCTTCGGCTCGGTCTTCTTTCTTAGCGCCAATACCCTTTCGAGCTTCTTCTCGGGGATCGGTCAGAGCCGTATCGTCATGCTGGCCAATGTGTGCGGCATGATTCTGAACCTCCCCCTGTCGTTCGGCCTCGTCTTCGGCGTGGACCGCCTGAGGATTCCCCCCCTGGGCATTGCCGGGGCCGGCTATGGGACGATCATCTCACAGTTCGTCATTCTGGCCATCCTCTTCGCCGAGTTCCTGCGAGAACGCTACTCCGTCTACCGTGTTCGCTCAGGGTACCCGGTCCACCGGGCGCATCTTCTCCGCCTGATCCGCTTCGGTGCCCCCTCGGGCGTGGAACTTCTCCTCTCTATCGCGGCCTTCAACGTGTTCCTGCTCCTTCTCGGCAGCCTGGGGACCAACGAACTGGCCGCCGTCAACCTCACACTAAGCTGGGACCTGATCGCGTTCCTTCCCCAGATCGGCCTGGGCGTGGCCGTGGCGGCCGTTACCGGGAAGTACGTGGGAGCCAAAGACTACGTCTCCGCAACACGGGCCCCCTACCTGGGGTTGATCATCTCCTTTACCTACGCGTCGATCTTCGTGTTCCTGTTCCTGGTGTTTCCGTCACGGCTGGTCAGCGTGTTCGGCGGGTCCGGGGCGGGAGACGGCTTCCACGAAGTCCGGACGCTTTCCGTGACCCTGCTGCGCCTGGCCGCTCTTTACGTACTTGCCGACGCCGCACGGGCTATCTTCGCGGGGGCGCTGCGCGGAGCGGGAGACACCCGCTTTCTCATGTGGAGCGCCATTGTTCTTCACTGGTGCCTTCTGGCGATTCCCGGCGCGTTTCTGATCCGGAGGCACCTGCTGGGCGTGATCGGCGCCTGGATCTGGTTCATCCTCTTCCTGGTGCTCATGGCCATCGTGCTGATCGTCCGGTTCCGAAACGACAAGTGGAAGCGGATCGACGTGCTTGGCGAGGTTTTGTGATCCGGCGTGACGGGGAACCGGGGGGGGAACCGGGGTCAGGTCTTCATTTTACATTTTTCTTATGAGTGCTGTACCGGACAACAAGTTCGGATAGACGAAAAATGTAAAATGAAGACCTGACCCCACAATT
>CAYTRL010000151.1:0-12496 GCA_964439795.1 uncultured Thermodesulfobacteriota bacterium | reverse complement strand
TGGCTGCCGTGGGAGGTGTGGCCGTAGGCCATCCGGAACGCAGCCTTGGCCTGTTCCACGTATGCGGGGGGGATGGAGGAAAACGCGGCCGCGGCGGTATGGTTCGACACGATTGCCCCGGTGGAAGCGCAGTCCGGATCCAGGGAATCCGTCTTGCCGTCGCAGTCGTTGTCCAGGCCGTCGGAGCAGACCCCATCCCCCTTGAAACCTTCGATAACGCCCGGATTCACCAGGGGATCTTCATCGTCGCAATCCACCCCGGGGTGAGGGCAGAGGGCTGAGGCCGGGTTCCCATAACCATCTCCGTCAAGGTCCGTGCATGGAATTGGTTCCCATGTATCCTGCCCCAAAAGAAACATGCCGCTCAGCGCGAGAATGCACACCCATACCGGGATCAAGCTCTTTCTGATCATTTTTTCAATCCATTCGTGTTCTATAAAAAATGAAATTTATTTATTAAATATACCAAAAAAGGCGAAGGTTTCCAACCTTGTAGTGACGATACGTCGGGCCGCCGACGTGCTCAGGTCTTTTCTGAACAGGGTTCTGATCAAGCATTCCGCGGGCAGGACCTTGGTCTACGCATACGACACCTGCAGTCCGCCCGTTGCCGATACCGTTGCGCAGGGGGCATGGCTGAGGGCGCTGGTACGGGTGCGATTTACGCGGGTGATCGGGTTTGTCTCGCTGCTTGTTTGATCTGCAGGGTGATTCGAAGGAGAGCCAAGACGGCAGGAATCGTTGCGATTCGACTGGGAACAGGCCTGAACCCTTGGCTACTCCACCCGGTGGAACGAGGGATCATACTCGGGCTTTCCCTCGTATCGCGGCAGGAGAAACCCCGGAAGCTTGTCCAGGTTCTGGAACATCTCCGGGTTGGCTTCGATGCCCGCCTGATGCAGGGCCTTCACGATGTCTTCGATCTTGGGGGGGCAACCCCGGATCGGAATCGCCTCCCGGATGTCCGGGTTGTCCTTATTCGCCTTCATGATGCACTGGCCCAGCAGGATCGTCTTGTTCATGCCGGGCGTGGGCTTTATGCTCTTGCCGGTGAGCACCTCCACCTTGTCCCAGGGCTCCCCCTTCCAGGCGTACCGGATGGCCGTGAGGATGATCCCGTTGATGCCGGAGCAGTAGGTGCACATGGACAAATCGTACTTCCGGTAATAGACCCCCTTGATGCCGTCCTTGGCCAGGGGCGTGGGAACGGAACGCTCGTCGTCCACCGTGTTGGGGAAATCGTGGTTATGGGGGGAGGCCACCTCCTCCACCGGCACCCCTTTTACCTCGATGTCGGACAGGTCCGCGGGCCGGCCGTGGTTCGCCGCGGCCAGGGACAGGTGGGGGACCTGTTCCGGGTCGTGCCCCAGAACCTTGCAGCCCACCAGGTCTGCGGACAGGAAATCGGCGGAAGCCACCAGCAGGTTGCTGCGTCGGGGACGCCCGTCGAACCCGGGCCCCTTCTCCAGGGTGTAGATCCCGTCGATGAGCGTGAACAGGGGGGGCATCCGGTCCGCCAGCCGGGATACATAGAAGTGCAGGTCCCTCCCCGGCTCCATGGAATGACACTTCTTCCGGGACGGGATGTCGATGAGCCCCTTCAGGTTCTTGATCCCCAGACTCACGAAGGTCTGGTTGTGGGTCTTCATGGTGGGCAGGTTCACCACGAAATCGCTGTTCATCACCTCGGTGCTGAACTTGAGTTCGATTCCGTCTCCCAGGTCCACCTTCTGGAAGGGCTGCTCCATGACGTTGCAGCACCGGATCCCGTACCGCGACTCCAGCTTCCGGTACCCCAGCGACTCAAAGGCGTGCGCCGGGGTTTCCGTGTCCTTGGGGTCCGCCACCACCATGCCCTCCCCCACGGTGATATGGTCGATCCCGCGCTCCTTGAGCAGCACCACCATGTCCTCCACCACCCGGGACGTGGTCAGGGCCCCCCATTTCGGGAAGTCCGTGGCCCGGGTCCAGAAAACGATGTTGGGCTTGATGAAGACCCGGGCGCCGGCCGGCAACCGGTCCAGCCCCCCGGAAAGCTCCACGGCCTTTCGAACCGACTCCAGCGGTTTCTCGTATCGCACCACGGCAACGGTGGTTCCTGACATATGCTCTCTCCTTTCGTGTATTTCAACCCCAGGCAACGATCTATACCCGGAATCTTCCCGTGCGTCAAAAAAGAAGGGGAAACCGCGATCCCGGTGTACGACAGTTGGTCCGCCGGGCGAAGGGTTGAACTACGGCCGACGAAAAAAACAGGCTTTTCAGGGGGGGCCTCAGCCGGCGTCCCAGGGCACCCGTCCCTGGAAGTACGCCTCCGGGTCCTCGATCCAGAGATCATCGTCCGTACTCGCCGGGTCCACCACCGGGAGGATCAGCCGGGAGGGGTGTTCCGGGTCGTGCAGGATCTCGCTCTCCGAGGGCACCAGGGAGGGCAGCATGTGGGGCACGTCCGAATTGACGATGTCGATCCGGATCTGGTGGCCGGCCCGGAACAGGTTGCAGGTGGGCCAGATCTCCACCACGTACTCGTAAATCTCGCCGTCCTTCGGCGGGACGGGCGCGCGGTCCTCCGGGTAGAGGAACGGGTCGTACCCGGGCTGGGTCCAGTCCGGGCGCAGGGGGTCCCGCCGGTGGGAGGCGGCCAGCCAGCCGGACGTGAGGTTCCGGGAACGGCCTTCGGGGAAGACGTCGTTCAGGTTGACGATCCAGTGCACATCGTTCTGTTCCGCCTGATCCGCGAGACGGGAAAGGTCCGCACCGGAGGTATTTCTCAGGCCCGCCAGCGTGTGGCGGCTCTCCGGAGTGAGAGGCTGAAACCGGGTGCGCGCCCAGAACCGGAGCACCGCAGGGCCTGTCACCTCCAGGTCCCGCTCCAGCGGGGCCGTGGTAAAGGTCAGCGTGAGCTTCTCGTTTTCACGCTCGTCCTCCGCGGAGGGCAGAAACCCTGTGACCCCCACGATCCAGCGGGCCGTGGATCGCGATTCCAGGCCGGCGTACGCGGGAGGCTCATGCCGGATCCGGGTGACCGCCCCGCCGTTTGCTCCGTTCCCCTGGCGGGCCCGTTCCTCTTCCCACAGCAGCGTTCCGTTGTTCAGGGATTTGTTCTGATCCGCGGCCTGCTGTTCCCCGGACAGGTACAGGTTGACGTACCGGGCCCTCTCCAGGGGCCAGGTCTCTTCTTTTCTCCACTGCTCGGCGCCCATCACGTACAATTGCACCGGGTACCGGGGATCCAGGATATCGTAACGGGCATACAGGGGGTCCCCGTCCGCCTTGAGGTGCCAGTCGAACCACCTCCGGTGCAGGTCCTCGGACGGAAGTCCCTGCACGAAGGCCCCGAACATGTGGTACCAGGGGCCCACCACGATCTTCTTCGGGGCCGTAAGGCCCGGTCCGCGGGAAAGCAGCGCCCGGGTTTTCTGTTCCAGGTGGGTGTAGTTGAGCAAGCTTCCCCGGGTGAAGATGCAGAACCACCCCCCGGTCATGAAGATGGGGTATTCTGCCAGCACGTCCCAGAAGGTCATGGGAGAGCGCTCCTCGAAGAACGCCTGGTCCGTGGTCATGTCCAGCCACTTGAACAGCTCGGGGATATGGCCCGCGTGCTCTACAAAGGCCTTCAGCGCAGAGAACGGGTCCCGGAAGAGTTCGGTGCTGGGCATCACCGAGAGGCCGGCGGTGGCCAGTGCCCAGAACAGGATGAACTCCTGGTCGAAGATCCCCCCCTGGTAGAAGATGTCCCGGTAGGTGTCCGCCGCGGAAACCCCGGGGAAGATCGCCTTCAGGTGGGCCGGCTTCCGGGCCGCCGTGAGCAGCTGGATGACCCCCATGTAGCTGGGACCGAACAGGCCCACCTTGCCGTTGCTCCAGGGTTGGTCCTGAACCCAGTGGTCGATGATCCACGCCACATCCTCCACCTCGTCGTCCGAAAAGCTGCCCCAGACCCCCTCCGAGGAGCCGGTGCCGCGACAGTCCAGCAGGATCACCACATACCCGTTTTGCGCCAGTTCCACGGGGTCCGGCACCTTTCCCAGGGCGATGATCTCCCGCCGGTAGGCGATCGCCTCCAGCAGCACCGGAAACCGGCCCTCGTCCGCGGGACGGAAGATATCGGCGTACAGAGCGACCTGAGCCGGATCCGTTTCCCGGACGATCCGGATCCCCTTTTCGTGCACCACCTCGTACGGTTCTGCCGGGCTCAGGTCCGGAAGCGGGATCTTCGGCCCGGTCCCGTTCGGACCGGCCGTTTGCGACGCGACCCGGGACTCCCCGCAGGAGGCAGCCCCCAGGGAGAGGCAGAAAAGGATCAACAGCAGGGAAAAGGGAACGGCGGAGGGGTGTCGTCTCAGGAGAAAGGAACGGCGCGTTCCACGCGGCATGGTCGGAACCTCCGGACAGGCAAAACCTGGGGTTTGGTTGGGAACTCCGGGCCCACGAGAGGGTCTACAACATTTTTACCGGTTGCAGAACCGGTTCGTCAAGGGGAGGAGGGTTGTGTAGCCGCCATGGATGGTGAAGTCACGGAGGCGGGCCCGACCTGTTCCACGTTCACCTGGAGCGGGTTCTTCTCCCACTCCAGGTAGAGCACCTCGTCCCCCGGCCGGTAATCCGGAGGGATCAGGAACACCACGTCGGTCTTGTACACGCCCGGCTTTACCTTGAGCACGTCCACCCGGTCGAACACGTGCCCCACCTGGCCCGGTTCGCACTCGGGGGGGTCGCTGCGGGAGATGTCGTCCACGTATTCCAGGGTCATCGTCACCTGCGGCGTGATCTCGTTTTAGGGGATCTTCCCCCTGAAAAAGGTCCCCTGCGGTCCGGTGACCAGCCGCCACTCGTCCATGGACAGGTCGAGGTTCTGCTCCTGGGGGGACATCCGGCCGTCGATGACCGTACCCTCGGGGTTGTTGGAGTTCTTGAAGGTCATGCCGTAGGCCTTGTGGTTGTAGTCGGTCCCGATCTTTCCGAACGCCTTGCTGAAGAACAGGTCCAGGCGCACGGGGATGTGGGTGGTGACCGGTGCGTTCAGGAAGGTGTCATGGTAGAAGATGTCCGCCTCGAACTTGGGCGAGCGCAGGCCCAGGCCCAGGTCCGCCCAGTAGTTCAGGCGCCGGACGAGCCGGATCGGGCCGTCGCGGTACCCCACGACCCGGGCGCTCATCTTCTCCTCGGTCACGTGAATCTTGAAGAGGGAGAAGAACATGGAGAACGTCCCGCGGGTCTTGAGGCGGTCCAGAAAATCCGTCCCTTCCCCGCCCGATGAGGGCCGGAGGACCATCCGGTCCGCGTAGTAGGCCCCCCAGGGGTAGTGGATGCTGTAGTAGCTGGTATCCACATCGTCCACCTTGCCTTCCTCGAGGGTGTAGCGCACGTAGCTCCGGGGGCTCCGGGGCGGAGGCGTGCACGAAAAAGTGACGTAGGCCCAGCCCTGCGAGCCGTCCACGGGATCCGTGACATGAACCTCCCAGATCAGGGAATCCGTTTCCCGGAGGAACTCGGAGGGGGCGCGGGGCCCCAGGTCCCGGGCCTGGAACATCATCAGGTCGTTATCGTCAAAACGGCTGTCCGGATCGGCGGACGCTTCTTTTCCACCGGTAAGCACGAGGAGCCCTTCCGCATCGTACTCGTCGATCTGAAAGGGGATCGGTTCGAGCCCACCATCCTGGAAGGTGGACACACGGATGCCCTCCAGATCCTTTCCACAGAGGTCGGGCAGCCGGTTCCCTTCCAGGGCGATCACCTCGAGTCTCCGTTCCAGGGAAGATTCCCGGGAAAGCAGCGTCCCGACCTCTATCTCCGCCCCGCAAACGGTTTCCGGGGAGGTTTTTGCCTGCCCGGGTCCCGCCAGGAGCAGGACACCCCCCAGAACGGAAGCCAGGCCCCACGCCGTCAGCCGGCTCGTAACCCGCCGGGAACGCATCATAATCCAGAGGGTTCGGTTCTTCCCCATCACCTTCATCGGTGGGTCCTCCGGTTGCATTGTTTCGTGAAACCCTCTAATAAATTAGGCGGGAAATGCGCCTGCAGGGGAAGGAATCCGGCTCATATATCCGGGGTCTATCCGGCCCCCGGGAAGGCCGGTCATAATAATATTCTCACAGAGATGAACCGATAAAACAAGAGAGAGGGAAAAGCGGTCCCCGTGGAACAGAACACAGGAAAGGGAACATCATGACAGCAGCGGAAAGACGCAACACCGGTCCCCAGAGCTACTGGGAAACCAGGGCCGAGAAGAAAACCATCACCGGAACCCGGGACGCGGACACCCTGATCAGCTACCAGAAGCTCGGCAACGGGGGGCCCACCATGATGCTCGCCTGCGGGCTGGGGGGAAGGCTCTATATCTGGGAACCCCTTCTGGAAAGGTTTTCCGACGAGTGGACCTTTATCACCTGGGACTACCGGGGGCTGTTCGAATCGGACGCACCCCGCCGCCACCGGCAGTTGGCCGTTCCCAACCACGCCGAGGACGCGGCCCGGATCCTGGACGCGGAGGGGATCTCCAGCGCGGTATTCGTGGGGTGGAGCATGGGGGTGCAGGTCTCCCTGGAGCTGGCCAGCGTCTACCCGGAAAAGGTGGATAAACTCGTGCTGATCAACGGCACCCACGGCCATGCCCTTTCCACCGGTTTCCAGCCCCTGTTCCGGATCCCCTGGCTCCAGGAACTCCTGCACGACGGCATCGACTGGCTGAATCAGAAAAAGGGCTTGCAGAATTTGCTGGGCACCCTGGGCTCCTCGCGGTTGAACTGGCAGTTGATCGGCGGCGGGTACGCCGCGCTCCGCCGGCAGCCGCGCATCAAGGACCTGTACCGCCAGTACATGAAGGACATCTTCGACACGGACTTCGGCAACTACCTTCGGCTGTTCCAGGAACTGGACGCCCACTCGGCCTACCATGTCCTGCGGGAGATCCCCCACCCCACACTGATCATCAGCGGCCTGCTGGATTACCTGACCCCGGCCTACCAATCCCGGGAGATGAAGCGGAAGATGCCGAACTCCGAGTCCCTCTGCGTGCCGGGCGGCACGCACTTCGTCCTGGTGGAGTACCCGGACAAGGTGACCTCCCGCATCGCACGGTTCCTGGGGGCGTAATCATCCCCGGACCGAGCCCAACGCCGCAGACGGGTGTGCTTCTCGTTCGCCGGATCAGGTAATCTGGCCGCCGTCAACGGTGATACAGGAACCGGTCACGTAGCTGGACGCCTCGCTGGCAAGGTAGAGGGCCGCACAGACGATCTCCGAGGGTTGGGCGTGCCGCTTCATGGGGACCATCTGCATAGCGATCTCGTAGATCTCCGGGGTCTCGATCAGCATCTGGGAAAACCGGGTCTCGGTGAGCCCGGGACAGATGGCGTTCACCCGCACCCCGGACTGGGCCAGTTCCTTGGCGAACGATTTGGTCATGGCCACCAGCCCTGCCTTGGTGATCCCGTAGATCCCCTGGCCCGGCGGCGGCGAGAAGGCGGCCGCGGAGGCGATGTTCACAATGGAGCCTCCGCCCTTTTCCACCATGATCCGGGCCGCCGCCTGGCTGGCGAGAAAGCATCCCTTCAGGTTCACCCCCACTGTCTTGTCCCAGATCCCCTCGTCCGCCTGCAGGACCGGCCCGAAGAAGGGGTTGATGGCCGCGTTGTTCACCAGCACGTCCACGGTTCCGTGGGTCTTCACCACCTGCTCGAACAGGTTCCGGATCTGGTCGGGGTTGCCCATGTGGCAGACCAGGGACGAGCACTCCGCTCCCTGCTTGCGGATATCCTCGGCGGCGGCATCCACACCCTCCTGCTTCCGGCTGGCCACGACCAGCCTGGCCCCCTGCTCGGCAAACCCCAGGGCGATCTCCTTTCCGATCCCCCGGCTGGCTCCCGTGATGACCACGACCTTGCCGTCCATGCGAAATAGATCCATGTACATCGTAACACTCCTGATCCGGCGAACGATAAGCACCCGTCTGCGGCGTTGGGTTCGGTCCGTGTCGCTGCGGCGACCTTAGGTCGCTTCGACGACCTCAATGGTCTGTCTCGCGACCCGCCCCTTCACCCGCCTTGCATACGAGCACTTCTTGTCCGCCGGACTCGAAAAGGTTAACTCCTCATACCTTCCCAACTTTCTGAAATTCACAAAAAACCTTGGATGTCACGGAACAAGACTACATCCTCGGGTGGGGCAGTTCAGGCGGCCGCGCCGGGTATGAAGTCCGGGTTCCGGACTTCTTCCATGGCAATGGCATCTTCCGGGCACTGATAGGCGCACTGGCCGCATCCGAGGCAGAGGTCCTGGTTCACCAGGAGCGCGTCTCCCTGGCCGGCGTCCTCCAGGGAGAGGGCCTGGACCGGACAGATCTCCACGCAGGTGGAGCAGAGCGTGCAGCCATCGGCGTCCACGGCCGGCAGGAACCGGCTCGGCGCCAGGAGTACGCGCTTGCGGGTTCGGAGGATCACCGGCAGCACGATGCAACAGCAGGAACAGCAGTTGCAGATGATGTGCCCGTGCGTCGCCCGGTTGTCCGTCACATGGACCAGGCCCGCCTCCGCAGATTTCTTCAGAATTTCCCGGGCCTCCTCCAGGTTGAGCTCCCGGCCCGTACCCCGCTTCAGGGCGTAGTCCGCGGCGCGGTCCAGCTGAATGCACACCTCCAGCGGAGATTCGCACTTGTTGGCAGTGAGCCGGCAGGTACACTTGGTCACTGCCAGCCGTTCGGCCTGTTCCAGGATGCCCATGGCGCTGTCAAAGGGGAGCACCTTGGAACCGCCCCCCTCCATGGCCTGCTCCACCGGGATGACCCGGGTCACTGCGGCCAGGTCCATCTCCGCGATCATCTTGCTCAGTTCCAGGTACTCGGTCTCCATGAAATCCTGCCAGAGGAGGAGGAACTCCGGCGGGGCCTCGGGCCACAGGATGGAGGCGTCGTGAAACTGGATCAGGTCCCGGGGGCGGTAGTACCGGAGGGTCCCCTCTTTGACCCGCTCGAAAACCACACCCCGGATGAAAAGCTCGTGCAGGACGGGCTTGAGCTCTTCCGGGGCCCGGCCGCTCTTCTCCGCCAGCTCCTCCAGGGTCGCGGGCATGTTAAGCAGCAGGCCGGCCTCCTCCTCGTTGCAGAGCATTTTTAACAAATTCTGGATCCGCTCCGACGGGGGCGCCCCGATTTGGGTATTCAGGGTTTCGTAGACATTGGAAGGCTCACTCACGGCATCTCCTTTTCATTCAAGTTCAAACCTTTCTCAAACCTTAGCGAAGCCATGGGAGAGAAGCAAGTTCGCCGAATCAAGGGAACACGCGGACCTGGAGTTGCCTTTCCAGCACATCCAGGTACGCCTGCTCCATGCCCGGCCCGTAATCCGGCAGGAAATAGAAACGGGCGTTGTAGGTGTAGGTTCCCCGCTTCAGGGCCAGGAGGTTCTCCAGGGAAAAACCGACCTTGGGCGTGGTTCCCGGTTCTCCCTCCGGCGCGTTGGAAGCGAACATGTCGTCCAGGTAGATGAGCTTCTTGCTCAGTACGTTCCGGATCTTCTCACCCATCTCGACCAGAGAGATGACGTGGCCCTGCCTTCCGGTGAGCAGGGTCCACCCGTGCTCCCCGAAATCCATGGCGAGCTCCTCCGGGCTCATGCGCCCGTCCACCAGGACCCCCTGCATGTTGTTCGGGCTGTAGAAACGCATGCCCAGCGCGTTCCGGTTGTGATCCGTCCCACCCTCGAAATAGGCGCTGCGGGCCACCGAGGCCATGGAGACCGGCAGGCTCAGGATGTTGGGCGTTTCGATGGCGTCCCGGTAGTAGACGCTGTAGGCAATGATCTTCGGGGTCTTGATGCCCATGACCAGGCGCATGGAATTGGCCACACGCCGCATCACCCGGACGGGCCCGTCCTTATAGGCGATCACCTCGGAGACGAAATCGTCCTCGTTCCGGCTGAAGGTGATGGAACGCAGGAAGATGGTGGCGGAAAAACGGATGTTGATCCGGTCCATGATGTTCACCGGGAACGAACCCGGCTCCGGGGCCAGGGTCAGGTGGGTGGTGTACACCAGGTCCCGGTCCGGGCTGTATCCCAGGGAGAAGGTCCCCGCATAGATCCGGTCCTCTTCCCGCGCGTACCGGACGTAATCCACGGGGCTCGGCGGGGGCGGGTTCCGAAACCAGAAGAGATAGCACCACCCCGTTCCACCGGTCCGGGGGTCGCGGACCTGGATCTCCGCCCCCTTTCCTGCTGAGGACGGCCACTGCTCCCGGCACACACGGTCCCCCAGGTCGCCGGCCATGAACACCAGCTCATCGTTGGTGTCCATTGCCCCTTCCCGTTCCCGCTCCTTTCCCCGTCGTCCCCTGTCCCGGTTCGGCTCCAACCCCTCCGGCAGCACGAAAAGCCCTTCCGCATCCACCTCGTCGATCTGAAAGGGAACCGGGGCCAACACCCCCTGCCGGCTGGAAAAGAGACGAAAACCCTCCAGGGGCAGACCCTGCATCCGGCCCCGGAAGGCGGCCCCCCTGAGGACAATCGGATCCACCGAACGGGAGATGCTCTTCTTCATTTCCGCCGTTTCCGAACCACAATCCGCGGCGCCGGCCTGCGAGACGGCCCACAGCAAGGCTGTGCAGAGGAGAAAAACCCCGGCAACCACCGGCGGGAACCGCGCTTGTTTCTCTGCCCAGGGATGCTTCACTTCGTTCACCCTCTTCCATGTCCGGAAACCGGTTCCGCTGTTTGACTTGGCTCCTTCCCGGCACGGATAATGGTTTTCTCGGAAGGATTCATCATTCAGCACAGGCACGCTCCCCCGCATACTTTTTCATGATATATTCCACCGGAAGCAACCGGTTCATAGAAAGCATTGGTTATTTAAAGATGACGACTTCGTACGTATTTCAATCCGAATTCACTCCGTTTCCCGCTGCCGGCCTTCCGGGCCCCGTGGACGGCAGATCATGATGGAAACGTGGTACCGGAACGGGTTGCGGTTCTCCTGTCAGCATTGCGGGGGGGGCTGCTGGGACGAGGGGGAGTACACCGAGGTCTACGTTGAGCCCGAGGACGTTGAGCGCATGGCAGCCCATCTTGGGATCTACCCCCACGAATTCCGGAAGCGGTACGTAAAAAAATCGGATGGGTTCTCCGTCCTGAGGTCCCGGGGAGGTGCCTGCATCATGCTCTCCCGGGGGCGCTGCCGCGCACACCCGGCACATCCCAGGCAATGCCAGACCTGGCCCTTTTGGCCTCAGAACCTCTACCGGCATGTGTGGTACGGAGAGGTGAAGAAGCGATGCCCGGGGGTGGGCAAGGGCCAGAAGTACTCGGAAGAGGAGATTGAAAGGATACTGGTCTCGCACTCCCTCGTCCCCTGATCCGGCGAACAAGAAGCACCCGTCTGCGGCGTTGGGCTCGGCCCGTGTCGCTGCGACGACCTCAAAGGTCTGTCTCGCGACCCGCACCTTCGCCCGCCTTGCATACGAGCACTTCTTGTTCGCCGAAATCAAATAAAGAAAGATCATCAGGGTTACTGAATTACATAGCTATAGGAAAAAACCATGGCCTTCCATGGGTGATGTGGGAAAAGCCAGGCGGCCGCTGGGGAGTTCCCGTAGGACGCAGGGGCCGGTTCAAGGTCTTTTGAAGGCCCCGAGGACGAGGGAAGCTCCCCCGGCCGCCCCCATCTGCTGCGTTCCCCCTTGCCGCGTCGCTACGGCGACCTATGGTCGCTCCAACGTACTTCAAGTACGCCTTACGCTTTCTTGGTTCTGCGTTTGGACGGGTTCTTCAGGGCATCGTTGGCCCACTGCCACCCCGCCATGGCCACGGGATGCCCGCAGGTGGTCATGGCCATGAGCACAGCCTGGAAAATCTCCTCCGCAGAAGCCCCGTTCTCCTTGGCCATGATCGCATGACGTTTGGTTGCCGTCTCCAGCCTGGCGGCTACGGAGATGCCGACCTTGATCAGCTCCCGCGTCTTCCGGTCCAGCGGACCGGTTTCCGCGCAGGCCACGGCAAGCTGTTCGTGGGCGTCCCATATGGGGCCGTGCTTCTTCACAAAATCCTTGAAGGTTTTCGGCAGTCCTTTCATGGTCTTTTCCTCCTTTTTTTTCCGGCACCCTGCTTTCCGTTACCCGTATCTCCGCGGTCCCCGGACCGGGTTGATCAAGGACAACCCCGACGCGCGGAGTCGATCGTACCCTATCAAAGACACAAAGCAATGAAAAGAAGAAACAAAGGATGCAACGGCCGCTTTATAAGTCCATTTGGGCAGGCCGTTCAAAAAGTGCCGGAAAAGAAACGCGATTTCTGAAGCTGCCTGGTGGAACGTTTGCTAGGTGTAACCATGCAGAAATCGCGGGGATGCAAGGCGCACGACAATTCCGCGTTTGTTTACATTGGGGCGGAATTGGACGCGTCATCCGAAGGATTGACGCGCCCGAAGGGTGAGGGCCGGCGTCGGCCCGAATCCAAGACTGAGGAAGGAGCAACTGTGTTTTGTGTCAAGTCAGTTCACCTCTGAACAA
>CAYTRL010000150.1:0-12536 GCA_964439795.1 uncultured Thermodesulfobacteriota bacterium | reverse complement strand
CGGTCAAATATCATATTTCCATCTGAACTGTGTAGATTTTCCCACCTGAATAGTTCTTGCCACCATACGGACCTCCATAGATTTGCAGGTATCGAAAGGAAATACGCGTTTCTACTGCTTCCATTCTCAGATAAAGATCAATCCTCCCGGTTCTGTAACATATATGGGGAGATTGTGTCTGCGGGGCGAGCCGGGAAACACCAAGAAGTTTTTTGTATTTAAAAGGTTAGATGAAAGGGGTTAAATTGACCCCACCATGCAGGGCGAGGCTCCCCAATACGTGGAGATGGGGGAGAACGGCGGCGGGCACGGTTGGGAGAGATTCAGGAGATGGGGCAGGGCGGCAATTCCTGCAGAACCTCGTTGGTAAACGGCGGCCCGTGGCCCGGATACACGACTGCGGGGCCGATCCCCTTCAATCTTTCGACGCTCTCGCGAATCTGGCCCCAGTCGTCCGCATAGGACTCCTGTACCAGCGGCCCTTCCCCATCGTCGGTGATAAGGTCTGCTGTGATCGCCACCAGGCGGTCCTTCTCGTACACGAGCAGTCCGCTGTGGCCTTTCGTGTGGCCGGGCAGATGGATGACCTCCGCGGCGAACCCATGGATCTCCAGGGAATCTCCGTCCTCGACGACTATGTCGGGCGGCGTTGGTGGCAAAGGGACACTCGCAATGATCGATATCAGAACTTCCAGGATTCCCTCTATTGCCGCTACGTCTCCCAGAGGTGACAGACCCATTGTCATGTCCTCTGCGTCATCCTCGTGCACGATGACCTCCGCGCCGGTGTGGTTTCGAAGCATGCCGGCACTTCCGTAGTGGTCTAAGTGGGCATGGGTGATGAAGATGGTTCTCAGAGCGCTCGCGTCATGTCCCAGGCTTCGAACGGCCTCCAGGATCTTGGTATGTTCACCAGCGTTCGGCACCCCTGCATCCACCGCCATCAGAACCGGATGCCCGTCTTTCCATCCTTCAACGAGATAGGCGTTGCTTGTGAGAAGAGGGACCGCATGAACGACCGCGGGTCGTTCTTCAGGGGGGCAAACACCCGACGAACAGGCGCTCGAGAGAAGCAGGAGGACAAGCATTCTCTTCATGACGGACTCCCGCCTTCAGTTTTCGATATGCGTCCGTACGCGCAAAGGGGTTAAATTGACCCCACCATGAGCAGGTTGTGTCCACCGATCACGGGGCGCTCTGCCCCTTGACCCAGTCGTCGGACAGGGCCAGGGCGTCGTCCAGGGCGTGGACGATGAAGTCGATCTCATCCCGGGTCACGATCAGCGGGGGGACGATCCAGAGCCCGAACTTGTCCGCGGGCACGTACACGCTCTTCTCCTCCAGCAGGTAGTCGGCCAGGGTCTTGACGATCGTGTCGGTGTACTTTTCGGTGCTCTGGCGGACCGGGGTTTTTGACTCCCGGTCCTTTACCAGCTCCAGGGTCCAGAACAGGCCCAGGCCCCGGGCGTCGCCCACGCTGGGGTGCTTTTGCTTCAACTCCGCCAGGCGGCCGCCCAGGTACTCCCCCATGGCCCGGGCGTTCTCCAGCAGCCCGTCCTCCAGCAGCGTGTCGATGCCGGCCAGGGCCGCGGCCGAGGCCAGGGCATGGCCGGAAAAGCTCTGGCCGTGCCCGAAGATGTTCTCCCGGAAGGCCCCGGCAACCTTTTCCGAAAAGATCGTGGCCGCCAGGGGGCAGTAGGCGCCCAGGGCCTTGCCCATGACCACGATGTCCGGTTCGATGCCATAGTGCTCCACGGCCAGCATCTTCCCGGTGCGGCCCATTCCGGTCATGGTCTCATCGGCGATCAGCAGGAGGTCCCATTTCCGGCAGATCTCTGCCAGGCCTTCCATGTAGCCGGGCGGCGGCGGGATGATGCCGTTGCTGCCCACCACCGTCTCTATGATCACGGCGGCCACCTTGTTGGAGCCCCCCTCCTGCTCGATCATGTAGTCCAGGTAGTGGAGGCCTGCCTCGGCGGGGTCCGTGCCCGGCCCGAAGGGAGACCGGTACGGGTTGGCCTCCGGGGCGAACACCACGCCCGGCATGGTGAACGGCTCCAGGAACCAGCGCCGGGGATCGCCGCTCACGGACGAGGCCCCGGCCGTGGCCCCGTGCCACGACCTGTAGCGGGCGACGATCTTGTACGGGAACGGGTACTGCATTGGCGCGTCGATCCGGTCGGGCCGCTCCCGGATCGCGGTGTTGTACTTGTACATGCGCGCGCCCTTTACCGCGGCCTCCACGGCCGCCGCCCCGCTCTGGGAGAAAAAGACCTTCTTGTCCGGTCCTCCCGGCGTGATCCGGGCCAGCTTCTGCGCCAGCAGGGCGGTCGGCTCCGTGGCAAAATCGTCGGTCACGTAGATTACCCGCTCCATCTGCTCCTGCATGGCCCGGATCACCCGGGGGTGGTTGAACCCCAGGTTGATGCACTCGTGGGCGCTCCGGAGGTCGAAGATCCGGCGGCCGTCGGTGGTGTGGATCCAGCACCCCTCGGTTTTTTCCACGGGGATCGGCGCGTACCCCTCCTGGCTGGACCAGCACTGCATGAGGTGCCTGGCCTGAACGGCGGCGAAATCCTCTTGATTCATGATTGCATCCTCTTCCCTTTTGCCATCCTGCTTCACAACACCCGGCCGGAGCGGGCTGCGGTCTGGGTGTCGTTCCGGACGGCGATCCTGCCGTTGACGATCACGGTGTCGAACCCCGTGGGGTGCTGCACTGGGTCCTGGTACGTTGTGTTCTCCCTGACGTTCTCCGGATCGAACACCGCAACATCGGCGTAACAGCCTTTCCGGAGCAGGCCGCGGTTCTTCAGGCACAGCTTCGCGGCGGCCATGCCCGTCATCTTCCGGACACCTTCTTCCATGGACACGAGTTTTTCGTTGGCGATGTACTTCTCGATGAAACGTGCGTGCGAGCCGTACACCCGCGGGTGGGTCTTTTCGCCGAAGGTTTCATTGCCGTCGCTGCCGAGGGATGCCAGCGGATGCTGCAGCAGGAAACGCACATCGTCTTCACTCATCATGAAGCCCGCGATCGGCATTCCGGCTATCCCCTCTCGAAGCGCCATGGTGAACACCAGCAACCGCGGGTCCCTCTTTTTCATCGCCGCCGCCTCGGCCAGCGTTTTTCCTTCTAGCTCTTTATAATGCTTCATCCGCAGGAAGAGTATCGTCTTGTCGAGGCCCGGCTCGTAGCGGAAAATGAACGGCAGGATGATGTTCGAGAAGGCGTTGTAGGGATAGACGTCCGTCTCCACATCGACCCCCTCTTCCCGGGCGCGGGACAGGAGTTCCATGGTTTTTTCTACGCGGCCGTAATTCCGTTCGAACACGGCCTTGTGGTGGGATATCTGAAGCGAGACCGCCGCCTCGCGCGCGGTGTCGACGGCCTCGACCATGGCGTCTTCCACGAGGTCGGCTTCGTCGCGCACATGGGTGCTGTAGATGACCCCCTCACGCCCCGAAAGGACGTTCACCAGTTCCGTGATCTCCTCTTTGGACGCCGATTTCTGCGGAGGATACACCAGGCCGGTGGAAAAGCCGCGCGCACCTTCGTCCAGGGATTGGGCCAGGAGTTCTTTCATCATTTTCATCTGCGCGGCGCTGGGCGCGCCGGGCCAGAGTCCCCTTGCCATCAGCCTGAGGTTGCCCATGCCAACCTGCACGAACACGTTCCCCGCGTGGCCCTGCTCCGTGATGTAGCGGATATATTCACCGACTGTGTTCCACGCGAACGGACATTCGTTGCCGAACATCCCGGCGGTGAACCTGCGGTAGAACCTCACCGCGCGCGGATTCACCGGGGCGGCCGACATCCCGCAGGACCCGATCACCGCCGTGGTGACACCCTGGCGGAGCTTTTCCGTCATCGAGCCGCCGCCCACCGGGATCGAGTAGTCAGAGTGCGCGTGCATGTCGATGAATCCGGGACAGACGACCTTGCCCGCGGCGTCGATGATCTCCACGTCCGGGTCGTTCTCGTCCACCCGTCCGGCCTCCACCTCGCCCACCTCCGTGATCCTGTCGCCCTCGATGAGCACATCCCCCGCGCGCTCCGGTGCTCCGCTCCCGTCCACGATCCGTCCGTTCCTGATGTGTATCTTCATAGGGGCCCCTGTTGTAAACCATCCCGGAAAAGGTGCCTTCCCCGCGTTCGTTTTTTTTCCTCACTCCGTCACCAGGGACCTGGCCACCTCCACGGCCTCCCCCGCGTCCCGGGCATAGGCATCGGCGCCGATATCCCGGGCGAACTTGGCGTTCAGGGGGGCCCCGCCCACCAGGACCTTCACGCGCTCCCGGAGCCCGCTTTCGTCCAGGGCCTGCAGGACGTTTCCGATTTCCATCATGGTGGTTGTCAGAAGCGCCGAAAGCGCCAGAATGCGGGGTTTGAACCGTTCCACCTGCTGGACAAATTCCTCGGCAGATACATTGATACCGATGTCCTTTACCGAGTAGCCCACCCCGCGCAGCATGATGGCCACCATGTTCTTTCCGATGTCGTGCATATCCCCGGCCACGGTCCCGATCAGAATGCGATGTTGCTGTTCCTCCCGCTCTCCTGCGAAGAACGGTTCCAGTTCGCTCATGGCGGCGTTCATGGCCCGGGCGGAGAGAAGCACCTCGGGAATGAACACCTCGCCGGTGGTGAACTGCCCGCCGATGCTCTCCATGGCCGGAATCATGCCCTCCAGCAGGATGGCGTCCGCATCCACGCCGTCGTCAACCAGTTCCCTGGCAAGGATGCAGAGCGGTTCTTCCTCGCCGGCAATCACCAGGTTGAAAACCTCCTTCATCCTCGCGTCTTGTGCCTCGGCGGGCCCGGCTGTCCGCCGGCTCGCTTTCTCCATCCTGTCGGCGGATACCGGATCGGCCGACCCGGCCTTCAAAGGGAGGCGGCCTTCGGCGCGGACACGGTCCGCGATACGCAGCAGACGGTCGAACTTGGCGTCGGGCGGCGTGGAATCCGCGGTTCCCAGGATCAGGCGGTCCCCCGGCGCCACGGAGGCGAAGAGGTGGTCCAGAAACGCTTCAAACTCCTCGTCCGTGGCGGTCTCTTCCAGGAGGATGCATTCGGGGATGCCGCCCATGAGCGTCAGGTGGTCCCGCCACCGTGCGTAGTACTCTTCGATCTTCACCCGGGTCATGGGATAAGGCGTGATCGATTCGGCCATATCCACCCGGCTCCGGGCGATGAGATCCATCAGGCCCTGGTTTTCGCCGTCCGTGTGGGTGGCCGTGAGGATGCCCCGCGCTTCCAGGACGTCCGAGGCTTTCTGCAGCCACGGCAGGATCTCCTTCCCGAAATACGGCGGGTAGGTGAGCATGTCGTCGTAGTTCCCGCCCCACAGCACCACATCGGCCCCGGAATCCGCCAGGACGGCGAGGACTTTGTCGTAGTAGACGGCCACGGCCTCGGCCAGTTCCTCCATTCGGGAATAGTTGTCGTTGTATTCGTAGAAGAAGCGCGTGGCGTCCACGAGCTCCTTCTGGATCAGGTGCATGGGGGAGGCGCCCAGGGACGGGCCCCCCGCGGCCACCGCGCCTTCATCCCCTATCGAGGCCTGGTAGGCTCGCGAGCCTTCGGGCTGGGCGAACACCTCCAGGTTTCCGAAGATGTGGGCCAGCACCCTGTAATCTTCATCCCGCTTGATGGCGTGTTCCTGAACCCAGCCCAGGGAAGAGCCGGCCCGTTTCGCCTCTTCCGTGAGGCCCCCTACGGTGCGCACCATGCCCCTGGGTGTATGGTACTCCACGGTCTGCCTGCCTCCCTCGCTTTCCGCACGTACCTCCACGTCCGGGGAGAAGCGCCAACCATAGGCCGACTGCTTGAAATTGAACAGGCCGATGGCCCGGTGCAGGATGTCTTCCTCGCTGCCGATGTCCGCGAAATTGGGGACCATGTGGTAGCAGGGCCATCCCTCGGCCCGGGAGATGTCGTCGGGCATCATGCCTTCATATTTTTTCGGCAGGGTGCCGCGGCTGGCGTTCGCCAGCCACCACAAATCAAGGCGCGGAACAAAAGGGATCTGATCCACCATCTCCCCGCGCATGACCGCGAGCATTCTCTCTTTGTGCGTCATGATTCCGAATATCCTCTCATCACGCCTGTGACTCCCCCCAGGCCTTTTTGCTTCTTTCGATCTTCTTACGCACGACCTGCCAGGTGTCGCCGGCCAGGAACGATTCCTGCCAGCGGTCCAGCATCTTCCGGTACAGGGAGTAGGGCACGGCAAAGGTGATCTCATCGGTCTTCAGGAATTTGCGGCTGGAGGGATCGAGCCCCCCCAGCACGGCACACTCCCGGCCCTGGCTCAGGTATTTCAAGGGCCAGGTGACCAGCCCGGAGCACCCCGGCCCGAAGGGGGTTTTCACGGCCTCAATGTCCTCCGTGACAAAGGTCGTGAGAAAGCAGAGCCCGCTCATCACCTCGGGCCGGCCGAAGAAGATCACCACCTCCGGGGCCTCTCCCTCGCCGAACCGTTCCATGGGCTGGATCACGCACCAGCGTTTCGGGGCCGGGGGCGGATCGATGGCATCGAAGAAGGCCGCTGCCGCCTCAGGGGACGCGGCGTACCGCTCCCCGGGAAAGACCCCGGGGATCCCGGTGGAGATGAAGGGGGGGTGCATGTGCAGGTACGGTTTCATGAAGCCCAGGTAGAAGGCTCCCCCCACACACCCGAACCGCTCCCGGTCGAAGCAGGCCGGGGCCCGCTTCTTGCGGGCCCGCCAGACGTGGCCCAGCGTGCAGGAGAAGTTCCCCATGACCGCCTGCCAGTCGATCTCTCCCTTTTCCTCGGCTTCACGGCTCACCGGGGCCTGGGGCTTGGGGGAAAGGCCGCCTTCCGGTTCCGTGTCCGTGTAAAAAGCCCCCATGGGCGCTTCACCCAGGCCCAGGATGTCCAGGAACCCGTTCAGCCCCCCGGAGGGTTTCTCTTGCCCGTTCGTCATGGATTCTTCCTTTCTCTGATATCGATACTGAGTCTCATTCCGTTTACACGGTACCCCTTTCCTCCGGGCTCATGGTAGCAGCACAACCGGGGGGGAATGCAAGGTTTGGTTCCCTGCCAGGCCGGGAACAGGGTCGTAAAGTGGAAATTGGGGACAGTCCCCAATTTCTTACAGATATGCCCCCGGTTGACTTGAGTTCAACTGTTTTTTAGAGTTTTTTCTGCCCATGGGCGTTGAAAGCCCGTCCTGCAGACGGAATGGGTTCAGCCCTGCCGGATGAAACGACTGAAAGGATGCGAGGAACAAACCATGAAGAAGAACCGGAGAGCTGGCAAGGGGTGTTTTGAGGTTCTTCACTCATTCGAGACATGGAAACGGATTGTTCCGGTCCTTTGCCTTTTGTTTTTCCTGTCCTGCGCTCAAAGCAGGCATGGTACGGACCTGGAGTGGTTTTCCGAAAATGATCCCGCGGAAGATCGCGCTCCCCGCTACCGGGGGACGACCTGCTCCTCACAGTATCTCGTTATGCGGGATGGGGTGCTCATTGCCGTGGATGTCTATCTTCCCCGGGGGCTTGGGGAAGGGGAGAAGATCCCCGCGATCCTGCACCAAACCCGTTATTTCCGCTCCATGGAGCTCCGGAGGCCGTTGCGCTGGTTCCTGGGAGGGAAGCCGTATGATCACACCACCCTGTACGCGAAGCGTCGTAAAACCTTCGTGGAGAGGGGATACGCCTGGGTGGACGTGGACGTGCGCGGATCCGGGGCCTCCTACGGGAGCCGGATCTGTCCCTGGTCCCCGGACGAGATCCGGGACGGCGCCGAAATCGTCGACTGGATCGTGGAACAGCCCTGGTCCAACGGAATGGTTGGAGCCATGGGCATCTCCTATGACGGCACCACCGCGGAGATGCTCCTGGTCAACAGGCACCCGGCGGTCCGGGCCGTGGCGCCGCGTTTCTCGCTGTTCGACACCTACGTGGACGTGGCCTTCCCGGGCGGTATCCACGATGTCTGGTTTACCGAGAACTGGAGGCGGTTGAACGACGCCCTGGACAAAAACGCCCCCGCCGAGATCAAGGGATGGTGGGTCGATCTTTTCGTGACCGGCGTTCAGCCGGTTGATTCGGACCGTGACCGGTCCCTGCGGCAGGGGGCGGTTCGCGCACATGAGGACAATTACGATGTGCATGCCGGGGCGCTTTCCGTCGCCTGTCGGGACGACATTTCCGATGCGGATCCCTTGATCAACAACCCAAAAATAAAGGAACTCCTGGCGGGAGACCCGATCGATCCGGAAGGAAGCATCGGGCTGTTCAGCCCGCACAACTACGCCCGGGAGATCGAGGACTCGGGAGCGGCCATTTACAGCTACAGCGGTTGGCTTGACGGGGCCTATCCCCACTCGGCGATCAAACGGTTTCTTACGATCCGGACCCCGGGAAGCCGCCTGATTCTCGGACCCTGGAACCATGGCGGAGGGTGGAACATCAATCAGCTGTCCGGGCCGACCCCATCCAGCTTCGATCATGAAGCCGAACTGCTCCGCTTTTTCGACGCCCATCTCAAGGGGATCGACACGGGCATCCGGGACAAACCGCCGGTCCACTACTACACCATGGTGGAGGAGAAGTGGAAGACCGCCGACACCTGGCCGCCCCCGGGGCTGGAAAACGCTTCCTACTACCTCAATACAGACAACCGGCTTACACGGGCGGAACCATCAGGGAGAAAAGGCTCTGATGCGTACCGGGTCGATCCCGCGGCGGCAACCGGCAGCCAGTCCCGCTGGAGAAACCAGATCGCCGTGGACGCGCCCGTCAGGTATGCGGATCGCCGTGAACAGGACCGGAAGCTCCTGGTCTACACGTCGGCGCCGCTGGAAGACGACATGGAAGTGACCGGACACCCGGTCGTCACGCTTTTTGTGTCGAGCACGGCTGAAGACGGTAATTTCATCGCCTATCTCGAGGATGTCTCCCCGGACGGCCGCGTCAGCTACGTGACGGAGGGCCAGCTTCGCGCCATCCACCGCAGGTTGAGCGACCGGGAGCCTCCCTATGTGCAAACAGTCCCTTATCGAACCTTCAAGCGCAGGGACGCTCTGCCGCTTGTTCCGGGCGAAACCGCTGAAATCGTCTTCGATCTCCTTCCCACGTCCTACCTCTTCCAGAAGGGACACTCGATCCGTCTGGCGTTGTCAGGGGCGGACGCCAGTCATTTCAACCCGTTGACCGATGAGCCGCCTGATCTTCGTTTTCATCGAAACCAGGCGTTTCTCTCCCGTATCGACCTGCCACGGGCGGTCCGGTGAAAACACAGGGAGGGTTCAGGATATTCCCGGGGCTCACCTCTCTTTGATTTCGGAAGTGGTTCCTGTTCCGTTCCGCGGCCGCCATTCCCCCCCGGCTCATGGTAACAGAGCACAGGGGGGGGAATGGCAACGTTGCACCCTTGTCACAGCTTCACGCTCTTCTCCACAAAGGCGTCCACCCACTCGGTGAGCGGGGTTCCCTGGATCGAGGGGGTGGCTTGATCGAGCACGCCCGCGAGCCAGTCCCTGCTCTTCAGGGTAACGCCCTCCCATGTGGACCGCTCCATGTGGAAGCAGGTTTCCAGCACCTTGATCAGGATCGCCGTGGAGAGCAGGAGGAACCGGTCCACGGCCACATCCTCCTTGATGTTTTCCGCCTCCTTTTGAATTTTTTTGAGATCCAGGCCCAGGGTTCCGGCCACGGCCTGGTCCAGCTCCAGTCCCCCGTCCGCCCGCTGCAGGGCCAGGATGGAAAGCAGGATGTCGGTCCGGTCCGGCTCTTTTGAAAGCAGTTTCTCCATCGGCGCTCTCTTGAAAGAGACCTTCTTTTTGAAAAGCGAGTCGACCCTGGGAAGCCTCGGACCCGAGGCCACCATCTCATCCATGGTTGCAACGGATTCACAGACGGACATGGGGGCCGGCGGCATTGCATGAGGGAGGAGGCCGCTACCCAGGCCGTGCCAGCCCACGGTCACCGCCACCGGGACCTTGCGAAGCACCGTTTCCCCGGAGGTCCGGTCCTCTTCCCGCCTCTCTTCCACGGCCACGAAGCTGGTCAGACTGGAGAGGATGCCGTGGTCCCGGGAAATCTCCAGAACCTCGTCTTTCCAGTTCTCCTTCTTCCCTCTCCGTTGCAGGGACCCCCCCGGGGACGGCGATCCCCGGTTCTCCTCCAGATCGCGTATCCGAGCCCGGGCCCAGAGGGTGGGGATGGGAATTTCCAAGCCTTCCAGTCGGACCATGGGCACCTCCCATGTGTACGGTTCACCCGCCATTCTCCCGGAGACCGTCACGGTTTCCGAAAGGGCTGCCGCGCCGGGGATCCGGTTGAAAAGGGTGAGAGGGTCTCCCAGGGAAACCACGGCTTCCGACGGCGCCTGCTTCCCTGCCTCGGCCCCCCAGCGGACGACTGCGTTCTCCAGGAACGGACCTGTGAGCTTCCGGAAGATCCGCAGCACTTTGGGTTCGATCCTCTCCCCCGGGTAGATGAACTCCGCGGCCCCCATGCCCGCACGGGCCGTTCCGCGGATGAAGTACTCGTTGGGGCCGGCCCCGATCCCCAGGGAGAAAAACCTCGTGTTCGCCCGGTGACTGCGGATCAGTTCCATGATCTCTTCCTCGTTGCACACCTCCCCGTCGGTGAGCATGACGATGCTCCGGGCCGGGGCCCCCTCCCCGGGACCGCTTCCATAGATCGCCTTCAGTGGGGTCAGGATCTCGGTCCCTCCCATGTCCGCATCCACACGTTGCGTGTAGCGGAGGGCTTTCTGCAGCGTCTTCTCCCCGTACGCCTCCGGCCCCTTGAACAGGGATTCGTACGTGGAGCCGAACCGTACGATATTGAACCGCGCTCCCACAGGAAGGCCCTTCAGACAGATCTCCAGGGCACGCTTCGCCTCGGTGATGGAGTCCCCGCCCATGGAGCCCGAGCAGTCCAGGAGAAAGATCACTTCCCCTTCCTGGGGGAGGGCCTTCTGTTCGGGAAGGTCCTGTTTTTCCAGGGTGAGGTCGAGTTGTACAAAGACATCCTCGCCGGAGCGGAGCCAGAAGGCCCGGCCCGCCGGCCCGGCGTCCGGGTGTTCCATGTAGAGGATGAAGTCCCGGTCCATGCGGACCGATTCCGTGCTGAAAGCGACCCGGACCGGGTCTTCCCCCAGCTCCACACGGATCGGGTGGCTCGGGGAGGAGATCTCCTTCAGGCCACTGCCGTTGTGCACGTTGAGAAGCAGGGAGATGCCATAGGGCACATTCAGAGCGAAGGGCGGGGATACCTTGTCCCCCTCCGGGATCCCCTCGGGTTCCTCCATGTGAGCCGGAGCGTAGCGGGGCGAGATGGTGGTGGGAAGAAAAAAACGGGCCCTGCGGCCTTCCATCTCCAAGAGGGAGACCATGTCGATCTGCACCACCGCTTCGGCACCGGGGTTCAGGTTGCCCACCGACAGGGTGAAGATGTTCGGCCTCTCCTGGTCCAGCAGGTAGCCGCCGTCCCCCCTGGCAAGGGCCTTATCATAGGTCTCGAACGCCTTTTCCCGCTCTTCCACCTCTCCGACAACCGTTCGTCCGTCGATCTCCGCACGGAAGCCGCACACCGCGGTACCTTCGGGCAGCGGGAACTTGTAGACCGCCTCCAGGGCCCGGTCCTCCCGGTTCCGAAAGCGCTGGGAGACCCGGAGGCGGGCCCCCCTTCCCAGAATATCTCCCTCCACCTTGATCCCGGTCAGCGGAACGATGTCGCCCTGTGATGAAATGAGACCAGAAAAATTATCCATGGGAATCCTCCTTTTCGTTGCCTGTCAGGATGGATCGGGCCGCGCGAACCACTTCCAGAAGCTTTTTCCTTTTGCTTTCTTCCACGCCGCGAAGGACGTGGATTTCCACCCCGGGCAGCACGGGGTACCTGGCCCAGATTTCCCTTTCAAGCGGTTTTTCGACTTGTGCTCCCTCCTGGAGCATCTGCCGGATGGCCGCCAGCTTCATGCCGCGGCCCTGCAGGGATCTTATTTCCAGTAATCGGTCCAAATGACTGTCAAAATAAAAGCCCCCCCTGCCGCGTCCCGCCGGGGGGGGCAACAGCCCCTCCTGGATGTAATACCTTATTGTTCTTCTGGAAAATCCAGTAAGGCCGACCAGCTCTTCGATCGTGTATCGTTTCGTTTCCATGGTGTTTAATTTAACAGTTTACTGTCATAATGTCAAGAGGTTTTTTTAAATATTTCCCGGGTCCCGTTTTCCGTTCTGCAGGACCGTGGATCCAACCACTCCTGAAGAGGGTGATGTCAGGGGACTGGGAACCGCCTTTCAAGGGGATTTCGACACCGAAGGCAACAATTAAGGGATGGGAGGGATGAAGTCAGGATTCCGGGGACGGGGAGTGGAGCCAAAAGTCGGGGAGAGTCGATCCCCGACAGAAGAGGCTTGGCTGCCCTGACCATAACTTGATCTTACAGAGGTCTCAGAGAGTGTGTACGTTGGGCTGATAACCGGAAGAGAGTAGGTGTGTTACCAACGGCTAAAGCTGAACCCACCTCCACGAATAAGTGAACCCGCCCAGA
>CAYTRL010000149.1:6966-12582 GCA_964439795.1 uncultured Thermodesulfobacteriota bacterium | reverse complement strand
CTGAAGGTTAGGGGTCGCTGAAGGTTAGGGGTCGCTGAAGGTTAGGGGTCGGACAAAACCAACCAATTGGAATAATTACACAAAACAATAAAAAACACCCGAAAAGCTTCGTTAGAAGCTGTTTTCAAGACAGAAATTGATGCCCTAAGACAGAAGCAGGACAAGGCCGAGGGGATCCCCTTGACCGACTTTCCTGGGGAGCTTATAACCGTGAATGTCTCAGGTTCATGTCTTTTTTCACCTCGGAATGATGCACAGGTCTCGTATGCCAGGCCCTTCCCGCACCCTCCTTACCGCTGCCGCTCTTTTTGCCGTAGCCCTTCTGGCTGGAGCGGAGGAGTCTCTGCACGAGCGGCTCGATCCGCAACTGAAACCGTATCTTCAGCATGGCTGCGTGATCGTGGCGGACGACCAGGGGGTCCTCTACAGCCGTGGAAACCTGGAGCCGCTGGTCCCGGCCTCCACGCTGAAGCTGGCCACCGCCCTGGCCGCCCTCCACTACCTGGGGGAAGACTGGCGCCCCAAGACCGAGTTCTACCTCAGCCCGGACAACGACCTGACCGTACGGGGCTATGGGGACCCGTTCCTGGTTTCCGAGGAATGGGAAACCATCGCCGCCAACCTGAGCCGGGTGTCCGGCCTGCCCCGGACCCTTCGGCAGCTCCGTCTGGATCCCTCCGCTTTTTCCCCGGAAATCCGCATCCCGGGGCGTAAGCCCCTGAACAACCCCTCTTACGCCCGGAACGGGGCGTTGGTGGCCAACTTCAATACGGTTCACGTGACTGTCAAACCTGACGGGACCCTGGTATCCGCCGAACCCCAGACCCCACTCACACCTGTATGCCGCCGCCGGTCTTCCGGACTCCCCCCGGGAAACCACCGGGTTAACCTGTCCGGAGATCCGGGTGCGGCCTTAGCCTACGCGGGGGAGATGCTCCAGGCCTTTCTGGAACCCAGGGGTTTCGTCTTCCGGGAGGGGATTGGACGGGGACAGGTCACCGGGGATGACCGCTTGGTCTATACGCACCGGAACTCGCGCTCGCTCCGGGAGATCCTGGGGGCCATGATGCTCTACTCCAACAACTTCACCGCCAACCAGCTGCTCCTGGTGATGGGGATGGAACAAAAGGGAGAGCCGGCCTCCCTGGACAAGGGGCTCACGCTCCTGAGAGCGTATCTGGCCGGCCAGCTGGCGATCCCCCCGTTCATGTTCCATGTGGTGGAAGGATCCGGGATATCCCGCGAGAACCGCATTCACCCCAAGGCACTGATCACCCTGACACGCGCCTTCTTCCCGTACCGCTCCCTGCTGACCCTGCAGGACGGCGTGCAGGTGAAGACGGGCACTCTCCGGGGCGTGTACTCCATGGCCGGGATCCTCGACATCGAACGGCCGCTGTTCTTCGCCATCATGCTGAACCAGAAGAAGAACCACCGCAAACGGATCTTATCGGTTCTCCTGCGCGAACTCCGATAATAAATATCGTCATCCTCTTCCGCAGGAATGACACCATCCCAAATTCCTCAACAGTCAACAGTCTCTTGTGCTGGAACGATCCAAACTCCGCCTTTTCTCGACTGGTATTCGAGGAAGCGAGAGTAGCGGTCGACATGGAACCCCCCGGGACTGTATCCTGCGCGGGAGACAGTGGATCAAGACGGAAATTAACCGGCAATCTTGAGGGATCCGGAGAGAAGGGTGGCGAACCCGTGGACGTATCCATCCTTATCGTGAACTTCAACGGAGGGGACACCGTCCTGGACTGTCTGAACTCCGTATTTGTTCAGACCCGGGGTATCGAGTTTGAAGTCCTGGTGGTGGACAACGCCTCCATGGACGAGTCGCCGGATAGGATCATGCAGGCGTTCCCAGCGGTGAACCTGATCCGCAACCCGGACAACCGGGGCTTCTCCCGGGCCTGCAACCAGGCCCTGGGGGCGAGCCGGGGCCGCCTGCTCCTTCTCCTGAACGGCGACACCCTGCTTCCCGGCAACGCGGTGAAGGATATGGCGGCGTTTCTGGAGGAACACCGCCGGGCCGGAATCGCCGGCTGTATGCTGCTCCACCGGGACGGAACCTACCAGAAATCCGCGGGCAGGATCCGCGGCATCGTGAACGAGTGGCGGGAACGGAGGACGCGCAACGGGATGGAACGGGGGTCCCGGGGCGCCTGGCGCCACGAGGAGCTGTTCGCCCGGAACGCCCGCTCCGTGGACTGGGTTTCCGGGGCATTCCTGATGGTCCGCCGGTCGGTCATGGACCGGATCGGCATGCTGGATGAGAGGATGTTCCTCTTCTTCGAGGACATCGACTGGTGCACCCGTGCCCGGAAGGCCGGCTGGCAGGTTCTGTACAACCCCCAAGTGCGTGTGATCCATCTGGGCGGGAAGAGCATCCGGCAGAACACCCGGCAGAGCCGGTTGGAATACCGCCGCTCACAGCTCCTGTTCTACCGGACCCACCATGGTGCCGGGCCGGACACCCAGGCCCTCCGGCTCTATTTCCTGGCCCGGGCCCTGCACGCCCTCCTGGAAGCCGGCTTCAAGGCCCAACCGAAAGACCGGACCCGCAACCTGCAAATGAGCCACACCCTGCTGCGCCTGGCGCTTCGCGGCCCTGTTTGAGGTTGCCTGTCTGAATCCGTCCAGGTAACAGGCACCCTTGTTTTCTTCTCCCTGGGGAATCCACGGACAGTCAACCCTGAGACGATACTATCTTTTTTCAGAAGAATGCCGGTGGTGGTGACCTTTCAGTGAAGGGCGGGTTTTCCAACATTGACACCGGTTCCCCGCATCAACTATCCTTCACTGCCAGTCAGATGGCCCCCTACCCCGGCCATGGAAGTCTTTGGAGCGGGACAAGACCCCCCGGTCCTTGTATCCGAAGAAAACCAAACAAAAACAGCACGTTTTCAGGAATCCGTTTCTTGTAAGCCGGATGGGAAACGCAGAACAGCGGCTTCCTTCGAGGGGGTCGTATTGCGCCCGGACCGTTAAGCAGGGCTTACACTTTCAATAAAATCATTTATTTTTAATTCACCAGCCGGATCCGCATATCCGGCAACCACACAAGGAGGGTCCATGACCGTTAAGACAGGGTTCGACAACGAAAAGTACCTGGATGAGCAGACCGCCGCGATCCTGGAAAGGGTCAGGAAGCTGGACAGCAAGCTCTACCTGGAGTTCGGCGGTAAGATCCTGTTTGACTACCACGCCTCCCGGGTGCTTCCCGGCTTCGAACCCAACGTGAAGATGCGGCTCCTTGAAAAGCTCAAGGACCAGGCGGACCTCCTTCTGTGCATCTTCGCCGGGGACATCGAGCGCCGCAAGATGCGGGCCGATTTCGGCATCACCTACGACACGGACGCTCTCAAGCTCATCGACGACCTTCGGGACCGGGGAATCAACGTTCTGGGCGTGGTGATCACCCGGTTCGAGACCCAGCCCGGGGCCCTGCAGTTTCAGAACAAGCTGGAGCGGCGGGACATTCCGGTCTACCGGCACTACTTTACAAAGGGGTACCCCACGGACGTGGACCTGATCGTGAGCGACGAGGGATACGGGGCCAACGACTACATCGAGACGGACAAGCCCCTGGTAGTGGTCACGGGTCCGGGTCCGGGCAGCGGAAAGCTGGCCACGTGTCTCTCCCAGCTCTACCACGACTACAAGCGGGGTATCCGCTCCGGGTATGCCAAGTTCGAGACCTTCCCCATCTGGAACCTTCCCCTCAAGCACCAGGTGAACGTGGCGTACGAGGCGGCCACGGCGGACCTCCAGGACTTCAACCTGATCGACCCGTTTCACCTGGAGGCTTACGGGGAGACCGCCATCAACTACAACCGGGACGTGGACGCGTTCCCTCTGCTGAAGCGGATCCTGGAGAAGATCACCGGGGCCGAATCGATCTACCGGTCCCCTACCGACATGGGCGTGAACCGGGCCGGGTTCGGGATCATCGACGACGATGCGGTCCGGAAGGCGTCAGAGCAGGAGATCATCCGCCGCTACTTCCGGTACCAGTGTGAATACATCATGGGGCTGACAGGCAAGGTAACCGTGGAGCGGGCGGAACTGATCATGAAGGAGCTCAACCTGCGGCCCGAGGACCGGTGCGTGGTGGTCCCGGCCCGGGAGGCCGCCGTGGAGGCCAGCGAGAAGGAGGGTAAGGGACACGAACAGATCTTTTGCGGGGCCGCGGTGGAGCTGCGGGACGGGACGATCGTCACCGGCAAGAATTCACCCCTGCTGCACGCCGCCTCCAGCCTGGTCCTCAACGCCATCAAGCACCTGGCCGCAATCCCGGACCCGATCCACCTGATCGCGCCCACCGTGCTGGAGTCGATCGGGAACCTGAAGAAAACGATCCTGAACCGCAAGAGCATCAGCCTGAACCTGGAGGAAACCCTGATCGCCATCAGCATCAGCGCCACCACCAACCCCACCGCACAGGTGGCCATGGAAAAACTCCGGGAGCTGGCAGGGTGTGAGATGCACCTGACCCACACCCCCACACCGGGGGACGAGGCAGGGCTGCGGCGACTGGGCGTAAACCTCACCAGCGACCCGGCTTTTTCCACCAAGACCCTGTATGTGGCCTGATAACCGCAATCGGGGGAGAGAGACCTTCCGGATCATGGACCCGGTGGCGCCCCCGCGGGTTCAGCGCCCTTTGAAGTTGGGGGAACGCTTCTCGAGCAAGGCCGCGATGCCCTCCTGGGCGTCCTCCATTTCAAAGGTGCGCGACTGGCAGTGAGCTTCGTACCGGGCAGCCTCTCTGGGGTTCCAGTCCAGGTGCCTGTAGAGGGTCTGTTTCATCATGCGAACGGCCACGGGCGCACTGGCCGCAACCTCTTCGGCCAGCTGCAGGGCCCGAGGAAGGACATGATCCGCCTCCTCCGCATCGTTCACCAGGCCCATGGCCAGGGCTTCGTCGCCATCGAAGAGCCGGCCCGTAAACAGCAGTTCACATGCTCGGGGAAGGCCCACCAACCGGGGCAGGATGAAGGTGGTGGCCATGCCCGGATGCAAACCGAGACGGGCAAAATTGGCCCCGTAGCGGGCATCCTTTCTGGCCACGCGCAGATCGCACATAAGCGCCAGGCCGAAGCCCCCGCCGATGGCGTGGCCGTTCATGGCAGCAATGGTGGGGACCTGGAGATCCCCGACACGGAGGAACGGTTCGTACAACCGCATGAAGATGTCCTGGGGCATCATGCCCTCGGTGTCCATCCGCCCGGCACTTCGAAAGTCCGCCCCCGCGCAGAAGCTCTTCCCCGTTCCGGTGATGACCAGGCAGCGCAGCGCCCGGTCTTCCTGCACCTGCCCCAGGATCTCCTGAAAGGCGGGCAGGAGTTCTGCGTCCATGCTGTTCCGGTTTTCCGGGCGGTTGAGCGTGATCCTTCCGATCCCTTTGTCTTCTTCATAGAGAACAGGCGCGCTTTTCATGTGGGACCCTTCCCGTTTGAAAGGGGGTTTCGTTGCGGCAGGGACCCGGATCCTTGGCAGGCGACCCCGCCCGGCAGAAAATCCTACGGCTTCCACCCCTATGCTTCCATGACCCCTATGCTTCCATGAACCCTATGCTTCCATGAACCCTATGCTTCCATGAACCCT